>JASHPM010000469.1 GCA_030038115.1 Acidobacteriaceae bacterium
GGACATCTGGGAGTCGCCGTCGACGCGGATTCCGCCCATCATGTAATGCGTGGTGGGGCCCACTTCCATCGGCTCCCGGGTGATATCCAGATCCGCCAGCTGTTTGAACTGGTGATACATGCTGGGGAGCTTGCGCTTAATGTGCTCCTCGGATTTGGGAATGTGCTTTTTGATCCAGGAGATGTCGAGGAAGACGCCGCCATGGGGTGAGCCCCGTCCCGCTTTCACTTCGCGATTGATGCAGCGGGCAACGTGATCGCGGGTGAGCAGTTCGGGAGGCCGGCGCGCATTCTTGTCGCCTTGTGTGTAGCGCCAGCCCTCCTCCTCGGTGTCGGCGGTCTGCTCCTTATAGAGATCGGGGATATCGTCGAACATGAAGCGGCGGCCCTCGCTGTTGCGCAGAACCCCGCCTTCGCCACGCACACCTTCGGTGACCAGAATGCCGCGCACGCTGACAGGCCAGACCATGCCGGTGGGATGAAACTGCACGAACTCCATATCCTGAAGTTCGGCGCCCACGCGATACGCCAGGGCAAGCCCATCGCCCGTGTATTCCCAGCTGTTGCTGGTGACCCTGAAGGCGCGGCCGATTCCGCCCGTAGCCAGCACCACAGCCCTGGCCTGCCACAGATAAAAACGCCCCTTCTCGCGGTCGTATCCGCAGGCGCCGGCGATGCGTCCCGAGTCCAGCAGAAGACGGAGCACGGTGCATTCCATGTGGACTTCCATGCCGGTGTGAATGCCGTGGTCCTGCAGGGTGCGAATCATTTCGAGGCCGGTGCGGTCGCCAACGTGAGCCAGGCGCGGATAACGATGTCCACCGAAGTTGCGCTGCAGAATTTTGCCGTCTTTGGTGCGGTCGAAAAGCGCGCCCCACGCTTCCAGCTCGCGCACGCACTGCGGAGCTTCTTTGGCGTGCAGCTCGGCCATACGCCAGTTGTTGAGATATTGGCCGCCACGCATGGTATCGGAGAAATGGACGCGCCAGTTGTCGCGATCGTCCACATTGGCGAGAGCAGCGGCGATGCCGCCCTCGGCCATCACCGTGTGGGCTTTACCGAGCAGGGATTTACAGACCACCCCCACTTTCGCGCCGGAAGCCGCGGCTTCGATGGCGGCACGCAGGCCCGCGCCGCCCGCTCCGATCACAAGGACATCGTAAGAGAAGCGCTGGAACTCCGGCATCTACAGGATTCTCCAGTCATGCCAGACGCCCATGGAACAGAGACGGATATAGAGATCGGAAAACGCCACCCAGAAGAGACTGGCCCACGCCCAGCTTTTATGTCCCCGGTTCAGGCAGCTCACGCAGTCGTAAAGCTTGTGGCGTACAGGGTGTTCCGAAATGCGGTCGAAGGTCCCCCCGATGAGGTGCCGGAACGCGTGACAGCCGAAGATGTATCCGCCCAGGAGTACGACATTCAGCACCAGAACGATGGTTCCGACGCCGATGCCGAAGCCGTCGGGAAAACGGAACGCTATCACGGCGTCGTACACGAGGAAAGCCCAGACGAGATAGGAGAGCCGCAAAAAATAGCGGTGGAAGTTCTGCATGATAAGCGGAAAGCTTCGTTCGCCCAGATAGCTCTTGCGCGGCTCGCTCACCGCGCAGGCCGGGGGATCGGCCCAGAACGACTTGTAGTACGTGCCGCGGTAGTAGTAACACGTCAGGCGGAAGAGACCGGGCATCCAGAGTATGAGGAGCGCCGGAGAAAACGGCAGAAAGCCTGGATACCACCGGGGCTTGGGCCCAAACAGCGCGTGTGGGGAGCTGCCGAAGATTTCGGGGGAATAAAACGGGGAGATGTACGGCCCGAAGGTGTAATGAGCGTTCTGGAACGCGGCCCAGTTGGCATACACAAGGAATGTGCTGAGTCCCAGGAAAACCGCCGCCGGGGAAAGCCACCAGGCATCGCGTCGCGAGGTTTGGCCGAACTTGCCGTTTTTCCAGACTACGTCGGGAGCCGACATCGTCCCTCCACGGCAGAGGGATTCGCCAGACTCGGCCCTTCCCGCCGCTGGCATCGCATTCTATAGCAACAACTCTGCCGCCAGCCAGGGCCTGTTGTTCACGGCCATTGTTTCGCTGGGCGGGCAAGAATCGGGATTGTCGGCGGCCGGTCAGGTCTCGGCCCATGCATCAGCAGTCCCAGCTGCCCAGCCATCCTCAGAACACCCGCAAATTCCCTTCAACCTTCAGCCCGTGTACCAGCAGCCCCAGCTCCCCGGCCATCCGCTCCAGAAACGCCCTCGTTCCTGCCGCAACCGGAACCATCGGCAGCCGATACTGCTCCTCGATCTTCCCCATCATCGCCAGGATCGCCTTCACCGGCCCCGGACTGGTCTCCTTAAAGATCCCCTGCATCAAGCGGAAATACTTCCGGTTGATCCGCCTCGCCGTCGTCCATTCGTTCCCCAGCGCCGCCCCAACCATCTCCGCCATCTCCGCCGGAATGATGTTCGACACCACCGACACCAGCCCCGATCCGCCCACGCCCAGCACCCCCAGCGTCATCGAATCGTCGCCTGAATAAACCCGAAACTCCTTCGGCGCCTGCGTAATCAGCTCCGTAATCTGCGGCAGATTCCCACTCGACTCCTTCACCGCCTCAATGTTCGGCGCCGCCTCAATCAGCCGCAGCACCGTCGCCGGCTCCAGGTTCGCCGCCGACCGCCCAGGAATGTTGTAGAGCACCACCGGCAGCTTCACCGCCTCCGCCACCGCTTTAAAGTGCTGGAACTGCCCCTCCTGCGTCGGCTTGTTGTACCAGGGATTTGCCGTCAGGATCCCCGTCACCCCCGGCACCTGCGCCGCCGTCCGTGCCCGCGCCACGGCATGCTTCGTGGCATTATGCGAACAGCCTGCCCAAACCGGCACTCGCCCTGCCGCCGCATCGGCGACAATGCTGATCACTTCCAGCCACTCCGCCTCATCCAGCGTCGGCGTTTCGGCCGTGGTCCCGCAGGCCACCAGCCAGCCGATCCCGCTCTCTACCTGCCAGCGCGTCAGATCGTACAGCGACCGCTCGTCGATGCTTCCGTCCGCGCGAAACGGCGTCACCAGCGCCGTCCCGCAGCCCTGCAGTTCCATAACAGGTCGAGTCTACACCGCTGTCTTTCGCCGCCGATGCTCTAAACTTCAAACGATGCCCGTCCAGGATCTGAAGAGCTTCATCCTTCCTCCCAATTTTCGCGGCCGCCCCGCCTGGTTCGTGCAGCTCTGGTGGATCGTCCAGGCAACCGCATTCCGCTGGTCCCCGCAGTTCACCTATGGATGGCGCCGCTTTCTGCTCCGCCTCTTCGGCGCGAAAATCGGTCGCGGCGTCCTCATCCGTCCGACCGCTGAAATCACTTATCCCTGGAAGCTGTCTGTCGGCGACTACAGCTGGATCGGCGACCACGTCGCCCTCTATACCCTGGGGAAAATTCACATCGGCGAAAACGTTGTACTCTCACAACACTGCTACCTTGCCTCGGCGTACCACGACTACACAAAGCCCACCTTCGACATGATCGGCAGCTTCGTTGTCATCGAGCCCGAAGTCTGGCTCGCTGCTCGCGTCTTTGTCGGTCCCGGCGTCACCGTCGGACGCGGCGCCGTCGTCGGCGCCTGCAGCGTCGCCCTCAAAGACATTCCGCCCATGATGATTTGCGCCGGCAACCCTGCCAGGCCCCTGCGTCCCCGTCCGACAACGTCCGACATTCCTTAGTGTTTAGCTCTTATCTCGCCTCTCGCTAAAAGCCTTTCGCTACAGGCTACAGGCTACCGGCTACAGGCTACAGGCTCCTTACAGCTGCCCCACTATCTCCTGGAAATCCCAGCAGCCCGTCTTCCCGGCAATCCATTCCGCTGCCCGCACCGCGCCTTCCGCGAATCCGCGCCGCGAATGCGCCTCGTGCTTCAGCGACAGGACGTCGTAGTCCGATCGCGCCTCGATTTCGTGGATCCCCGGTACTTCCCCTTCCCGCTTCGACGTGATTTCCACGCTCGTCCCCGGGCTCGCCGCCTCGATAATCTTCTTCAGCGACAGCGCCGTCCCTGAAGGCGCATCCTTCTTGCTCGCATGATGCGTCTCCGTAATGCTGAACCGGTAGCCATGCGCCGCGACCGCCAGCTCCCGCGCCAGCCGAAACAGGATCTGCACCCCAACCGAAAAATTCGTGCTGTAGAGCAGCGCCGCCTGTCTGCGCGCACACAGCGCCTTCATGTCCTCCAGTTGGCTGTACCACCCCGTTGTGCCAACCACCACCCGCGTTCCGTTCGCCAGGCACGCTCGCATGTTTTCGACCGCCGCCTGCGGCGTGGTGAAGTCGATCACTGCATCGAATCCCGCCAGCACTGGCGCCGTCAGCGCCGCGGCGTGGCGATTCTCTTCTTCTCCCACCACGCGCACGCTGTGGCCGCGCTCGTGCGCCACCTGCGCCACCAGGCTGCCCGTCTTGCCCCGTCCCAGTACCAGGAAAAGCATTTTCCCGCCCTCGATCCTTCTCTGCTGACCGCTTC
>JASHPM010000470.1 GCA_030038115.1 Acidobacteriaceae bacterium
CGGCCAGCAACTCATGACTGCGCCTCACCCGCTCCTCGCGTGGCCGCCCCTGCGCTTCGAGCACTAACCCCACATCGCGCTCCGCCGTCATGTGCGGGAACAGCCCAGTTTCCTGGATCACGTAGCCCACGCTGCGGCGCAGCTCAATCAGGTCTGCGTCGCGGACATTGTTGCCGTTCAGCAGCACCTCGCCCGACATCGGCTCGACCATACGGTTCACCGTGCGCAGCAGCGTGGTCTTGCCCGATCCGCTTCGCCCCAGCACAGCCGTCGTTGTTCCCGCTTCCACAACGAGGGAAATTCCATTGAGCAGCAGCCGGCCCTGAGCCGTTGCAACACACAGGTTCCGGAACTCGATCGCCGCGCTCATCGCCCTCGCGTGGACTGCCCCCTCAGTGTAGGGGCGAACTGTGCCCTCCGGAGCGTTGAATTGCATTGACGAATCCAAAAGAAAAAGCCCGTATTGAAGCGGGCTCTTCTCTCCCGGCCAGGCAAAACCTGCCAGCCGGGTCCTTTTCCGGGATTGGCCTATTTCCCCACCACAATCACTTCAAAGCTGCCCGGCACAATCGTCGGCCGCGGTCTCGGATTGTCGGGTGTCGCCGCCGGCCTCGGCCCGAAGTCGGCCGTCACCAGATACAAGTGCGACCCGTCGGGATCCATGGCCATCGTCCGCGCTCCGCGTTTCGTCGGTAAATCCTGCACCACGGTGTAATGGTCGGGGTCATCCTCGTGCACCACGGTCAGCGTGCCGCTCTGGCCATTGGAGCTGAACGCGAAATGGTCGGTCTGCGAAAATCGCGCTGCATCCGGCCCGTCGCCGATCGCCGGCGTCGCGACCACCTTGCCGCTCTCCGTATCCACCACCGCCATCTTCCCGCCGTCGCAGACCGCGAACAGCCGATGGTTGGCCCTGTCGATCGCCAGCCCTGACGGGCCCTCGCACGGTGCGAGTGGCCACGTCGCTGCGACGGTATGCGCCTTCACATCCAGCTTCACGATCTCGCTCTTGTCTTCGATATTGTCGTAGACAAATCCGGCTCCGTCGGAGACAGGAAACTCGGGCCGGCCCGGCAGAGCCACCGTCGCCACGACTGTATTGGTAACGGTGTCGATCACCGTTGCATCGTGGCTGCGTCCATTGAAAGCCCACACCGTCTTCGTGGCTGGATCAAACACCTCGCCGTCCGGACCGGTGCCCGCGGGAATCGTCTTTTCAATTGTGTTTGTGGCGCGATTGAATTCCGCTACCTGGTTTCCCCCACCGTCGGTGATGTACCCATGCACGCCGTCGGAGGAGAAGACCACTCCATGCGTCCCGTGCAGGCCGGTAATATCCGCGACCTGTTTGCCGGCACTTGTATCAATCACGATGACATGGTTGCCGCGGGTGACATACAGCAGCTTCGACTGCGGATCAACGGCCATGTAATCCCATCCCCCATCGCCGCCGATCTTCCACTCCTGCTGCACGTGAAAGGGTCCGGGTATGGTCTGTCCCCACCCATGCGAGCCGACCAATAACGTCAGGCAAAGGGCCGCGGGCACAGCAGTTCGGAAGGTTCTCATCATGGGCTTCTCTCTCCTTGTCAACAAGCCCAGCCAGACTACTCCCGATTGCTGAATTTTCGCTGAAGAGGTCACTCGCGGCCATCTTTGCGAGCTGCGGTTTTCAGCTTTCCGCAGTACGCCGCCGGGTCCGCCCCGGGTTACGAGGCACCGTCCGCCATGTGCTGCCGCAGCGCTGCCGGCAATTTCGCGGCATTTCGCGGAAAGACCGCATCGCCGGCCAATCCGCAGTTCCCGAGGCTGTCATCGGCGAGGTAACCCACAAACTGCTGTGCATCCCCTTTCTTGACGCGCAGCGCTGCCGCCACAGCTGGTTCCACGGCGTGCTCGCTGGTCACCTCCAGCAGCACGACGTCATATCTGCGCTGACGGAGCAGCGAATCCAGTTGTGCATATTCGCCTGCATACTCGACTGTAAGTCCCTGCTCCTGGAGCGCGCGATGCATGGTGTTTCCGTGTCGTTTCGAATCGCTGGCCAGGAGGATCGATGGATCCGCCTTAAACTGGCCAGGAACTTCTCGAGATTGGGTCATCATAGTGGGCATGCTTTCTCCTCTTCGTGATGGACCGCTTCAATTGTCCGTTTCGGCGACTGCTCATCCTCGTCAGTCCGGCGGCAAAAGTTCAGCCGTGCACAAATTCCTGCGAGGGCAATCCCAAAACATGGCGCGGATCGGAACGGAATCCGCCATCCGCACGGGTAAAGGAGAGCAAGAACTCTTCCAAACCGGTTCATTCCGAGCCAAGCCCGTTCTGGGCAATGAGTTACCCAGAATTTAAGGCATACAACCATTCCTGGATCGGTACTTCCGCCCTGCCTGCCGGGCAAAATTTCCCGTTTGTCCTGCCCCTTGACTGTTCCCGGCGCCACCCCACATCGAAAACCTGGGGTAATCTCAGGAAGTGCACGTTCAGCTTCAATGGATTCAGTTGCTTGCGGCCTGGGTTCCAGGCTGGCC
>JASHPM010000471.1 GCA_030038115.1 Acidobacteriaceae bacterium
CGAAACAGTCACGTCTTGATTTCGGACGGTCGAGTAGATACCATGGTATGTATCAGGAGATCGAATGCGCGCAAAGGCAAAGGTATTCACAACAGGACGCAGCCAGGCGGTGCGGCTGCCGGCCGCGTTTCGCTTTGACAGCAAAGAGGTCTACGTGGATCGTGATCCCAGAACCGGAGATGTGATTCTTTCGCGAAGGCCAGCGAAGTGGGCTGAGATTTTTGCTGCTCTGGACGAGGCTGGTGTGCCGGATGATTTCCTGGCTGATCGCAACGACACTCTTCCTCAGGAGCGCTCCAGCTGGTGACCGCAACCACCCGATACATGCTCGACACGAACACGGTCAGCTACATTTTGAGAGGCCAATCTCCCAGGGCGCGGAGGAAAATGCAGAATCTTGGCGAGGATGAGGAAGTTTGCATTTCCTCAATCACCGAAGCAGAGATTCGGTATGGCTTAGTGAAACGATCCCTCAAGCAGGAGACTCGTGACAGAATTGAGCGTTTCCTCGATACGATCGACATCCTTCCCTGGGACTCCGATGCGGCACGCATTTACGGCGTAACGCGCGCAAGACTGGAGGTCGCCGGAAGGCCGCTCGATAACATGGACCTGTTGATCGGCTCTCACGCTGTGGCGGCCGAAGCAGTCCTCGTTACGAATGATCGAGTATTTCGGAATGTTGGGAATCTTCTGAAGACGGTGAATTGGGCTACTGACTTGCCGGTCCGCGCGTAACCCTTCACCGCTCTCGCTACTCGCTGCCGGCCCCAGGCTCCCAGCTCTCTCCTGTAACCTGTATTCACCCATGCATCGCTGGTCGAAGCTCTTCATTCCCACCCTGCGCGAAGCTCCGGCGGAAGCCGAAGTCGCCAGTCACAAGTTCCTCGTCCGCTCCGGATACATCCGTCAGCTCGGCGCCGGCATTTACTCCTACCTTTTCCTCGGCCAGCGCTCCATTGACCGCATCGTCGCCATCGTGCGCGAGGAAATGGATCGCATCGGCCAGGAATTTCTCCTGCCCACCATCCATCCCGCCGACCTGTGGCGCGAGTCCGGCCGCTGGACCATCATGGGCGACGCCATGTTCCGCCTCAAAGACCGCAAAGGCGCCGACCTCTGCCTCGGCATGACCCACGAGGAGGTCGTCACCGACATCGCCCGCAACGAACTGCGCAGCTACAAGCAGCTCCCGCAAATCTGGTATCAGATTCAGACCAAGTTCCGCGATGAGCCGCGCCCCAGAGCCGGACTCCTGCGCGTCCGCCAGTTCATCATGAAGGACAGCTACAGCTTCGATCTGGATGAGGCCGGCCTCGACCGCAGCTACAAGCTGCACGACCAGGCCTACCGCGCCATCTTCACCCGCTGCGGCCTCAACTTCGTCGTCGTCGAAGCCGACTCCGGCGCCATGGGCGGCTCGCAGTCCCAGGAATTCATGGTCTACACAGACGCCGGCGAGGACCTCGTCGCCAGCTGTGCCGCCTGTGGCTATGCTGCTAACCTGGAGAGAGCGACCTCGCGCCTCGCCCCCGTCAAGGAAATGGAGCCCACCGGCGACGGCAAGCCGGAGCTGGTCTCCACCCCCGGCCAGGCCGCCATCGCCGACGTTACCAAATTCTTCAACATTGATTCCGCTTCCGACATCAAGTGCGTCGCCTACATGGCGACCATCCCTGTGAAGAACAGCGATCCGAAAAAAGGTCCGCAGACCATGGCGATCCCTTTGGTCGCTTTCCTCCGCGGCGATCACTTCGTCAACGAAACCAAGCTCCTCAAAGTCGCCGGCGCCACCGACCTTCGTCCCATGGGCCCTGAGGAACTCGAAACCTATCTCCACGCGCCGGCTGGATACTTAGGCCCCGTCGGCCTCAAGCCAAAAAAGGCTGTGGACCCCGGACCTGACCTTTCGGAATTCGAAGCCGGCGAGGTCACCGTCATCCTCGATCCTGGCCTCGAAAACCGCCGCAACCTCGTCTGCGGCGCCAACAAGGTCGACTACCACTACCGCAACGTCGTCCCCGGCCGCGATTTCCAATGGACCAAAGTCGCCGACATCCGCAATGTCCTCGAAGGCGAAGGTTGCCCACAATGCGGCGCGCCGCTCAAAGTCGCCAGAGCCGTCGAGGTGGGTCACATCTTTAAGCTCGGCAATCGCTACACCGACAAGATGGGCGCGCGCGTCCTCGACGCCAACGGCAAAGAAGTCACCCCCATCATGGGCTGCTACGGCATCGGCATCGAGCGCATCCTCGTCGCCGCTATCGAGCAGGGCAACGACGCCAACGGCTTCTGGCTCCCGCGCTCCATCGCCCCCTTCGACGTCATCGTCACCATCACGAACGTCGCCGACGCCGCCCTCAAAACCGCGGGCGAAAAAATCGCATCCGATCTCGAAGCCGCCGGCTTCGATGTTCTGCTCGACGACCGCGATGACCGCGCGGGCGTAAAATTTAAGGATGCGGACCTGATCGGCGTTCCCTGGCGCGTAACGGTAGGCAAAAAGGTGGCCGAAGGCAAGGTGGAACTCGTCACCCGCGCCACCGCCTCCGGCAGCGACATCGCGATCGCCGATATTGCGGCCGAACTGGGCCGCCTGGCCGCGCAGCGCTGATCCATGCCGCCGGGCAGGGATTCCGCAGCAAGAGCGTGTCCAGGAGGACACAACGTGTCACACCGAACACGCCCGCTCCACTCGCGTGGTGGTCAAGCCGTTTGTTTTCAATGCGACGGAGTGGCTCAACCCGTGCAGGATGTTCGCTGTATGCATCTGTACAGACTCGGGCGACGGAGGACAGGTCCAAAGCACATGCTGCATTTCGCTTCCGGCTCGTCCGCTATCCGGGAAGGCGTTCAATCCCTATGGTTGTAAGAGTTCAAATTCCCCGCGTCCACGTCACCGCGAAAAAAGCCCTCATCGTCGCGGGCATGGTCTGCGGCGTAGCCCTGTTGCTGTGCGTCTTCGTCTTCACTTTCTACTGGACCAAATACGGCCACATCGTCGACGACCGGCTTAAGCAGCCTCTTTTCGCCCAGACCGCCAAAATCTACGCCGCTCCCCCTGAAGTCCGCCCCGGCCAGAAGCTCACCGCCGCCGAAGTTGAGCAGGAGCTGCAGCAGGCCGGCTACTCTCAGGACGGCCAGGGCGCCGCGTCCCCCATGGGCACCTACGCGCTCAACGCCAGCGCCATCACCGTCCACCCCGGCCCGCAGTCCTACCACTCCGAGGATGGCGCGACCATCAGCTTCTCCGCCGACGCCGTCACCCAGATCACTGGCGACAACGGCCAGCCCCTCGCCGCCTATGAGCTGGAGCCGCTGCTCATCACCGGCCTCTCCGACGAAAACCGCGCCAAGCGCCGTCTCGTCACCTACAACGAGCTGCCCCAGTACCTCGTCCCCGCCGTCACCTCCATTGAAGACCGCCACTTCTTCCAGCACGGCGGCGTCGACTACGTCCGCCTCGTCGGCGCCATCGTCGACGACCTCCGCCACGCGCACTACAGCCAGGGCGGATCCACGCTCACTATGCAGCTCGCGCGCGGCTTCTTTCTCTCCCCGGAGAAGCGCATCAAGCGCAAGATGATCGAGATCATCATCACCTTCCAGCTCGAGCATCGCTTCACCAAGCAGCAAATCTTCCAGATGTACGCCAACCAGGTCCCCCTCGGCCAGCGCGGCAGCTTCTCCATCGACGGCTTCGGCGAAGCGGCGGAGGCTTATTACGGCAAAGATGTCCGCCAGCTCAACCTGCCTGAATGCGCGCTCCTCGCCGGCATCATCCAGAGTCCCAGCCGCCTCAATCCCTTTCGTCATCCCGAGCGCGCCATTGAGCGCCGCAACATCGTCCTCGACGCCATGGTTGAGACCGGCGACATCACCAAAGCCCAGGCCGAACAGGCCAAAGCCGCTCCTCTCCAGCTGGAGCCCGGAGCCTTCGACGCCGGCGAGGCTCCTTACTTCGTCGACCTCGTCCGCGACGATCTCATCCAGCGCCTCGGCGACACGGATTACAACCAGCAGGGCCTGCGCATCTACACCTCACTCGATCCCCAGCTCCAGCAAATCGCCCAGGACGCCGTCGCCGACGGCATGAAGGACGTCGATGCGCTGGTCCTCGCCCGCCACGATCGCCTCGTTCGCGCCGCCCTCAAAGCCCACGAAGCGCCGCCCCCGCTCATCTCCCCGCAGGTCGCCCTGGTCGCGCTCAACCCGCACACCGGCCAGGTCCTCGCGCTCGTCGGCGGCCGCAACTACGGCGCCAGCCAGTTCGATCACGCCGTCTCCCACCGTCCCACCGGATCCATCTTCAAGCCCTTCGTTTACGCCGCCGCCTTCAACACCGCCCTCGCCGGAACCCCGCTCACCAATCCTGACGGCACCAGCGCCGTCTTCACTCCCGTCACCATCCTCCACGACGAGCAGACCACCTTTACCTTCAATAACGAGGACTACTCGCCGCGCGACTTCGAAGGCAAATACTTCGGCGACGTCACCGCCACCGAGGCGCTCTACCGCTCCCTCAACAACGCCACCATCTCCCTCGCCCAGATGGTCGGCTACGACAACGTCGCTTCGCTCGCCCGCGACGCCGGCATCAAATCCGCGCGTGGCACGCCCGCCATGGCCATCGGTGCCTACGACGCCACGCCCCTCGAAATGGCCGGAGCCTATACCGTCTTCGCTAACGAAGGCGTCCACATCGATCCCTGGATGCTCGCTTCCGTCCGCGCTCCCAACGGCGACGTCATCGCCGACTACGCGCCCCAGACCCGCCCCGTCCTCGATCCCCGCGCCGCCTTCCTCACCCTCAGCATGATGGAGCAGGTCCTCAACAATCCCCACGGCTCCGGCGCAGGCGTCCGCAACATGGGCTTCGTCTCGCCCGCCGCCGGCAAAACCGGCACCTCCCACGATGCCTGGTACGCCGGGTTCACCTCCAACCTCCTCTGCGTCGTCTGGGTCGGCAACGATGACTACTCCGACGTCAAAATCGAAGGCGCCCACGCCGCCGGCCCGGTTTGGGCAGACTTCATGAAAAACGCGGTGAAATTGCCGCAATATTCTGATACCAGAGAGTTTGTCCCTCCACCAGGAATCATCCAGGTGCAGCTCGACGACACCACCAACCTCCTCGCCGACGCTGCCTGCCCCGACGACTACACCGCCGCCTTCCTCGACGGTACCCAGCCCACCGACACCTGCGATCACTCCATGGGCGACCAGCGCAACCTCTTCCAGAAGATCTTCGGTCTGGGACAAAAACCCCTCGCCCAGGCCCCGCCTGCGCAGCAGCAGGCCAACCGTCCCGCCCAGCCCGCGCCTGGCCAGGCCGCCCCCGCCCAGCCCTCCGTCGCGCAAACTCCCGCCGACCAGCAGAATCAGGACGACAAAAAGAAGAAGAAGCCCGGCTTCTGGGCCCGCCTCTTCGGCAAAAAAGACGATACCGAGCAGCAGCCCCAGTCCCAGCCCCCACCGCAATAGCTCCCGGCTCCGCGCTCCCGGCTCCGCGCTCCCAGCTCCCGGCTCCGCGCTCCCGGCTCCGCGCTCCCAGCTCCCGGCTTCCCGCTTCCAGCTTCCGGCTTCTGGCTTCCGGCTTCCCGTTAAATTCATCGAACCCATCCCAAAACCCCCTTGCCTTCCTCGTCATTCCATCGGAAGATACTGCAGGCTCCGCGACACGCCCGCCCCACCCCGCTCCCGTTCGTGCCGCAGCAAGAGGCAACCCGAAACACGGGCTCCTTGAAAACCCCAATCAGGAGAGAAGTCAGTATGCGTCTCTGGGTCAGTTTGCTTTTCCTCGGGCTGGTCGTGCCCCTCGCGTCGGCTCAAACCGCGCCGCCGGCTCAGGCGTCACCGGATCAGGCGGCGCCGCCCGCGCCAGCCTCCTCAACGGCTCCCACCGTGCTCCCGCCGCTCACAGCCGCCGAAGCCGCCCACCACATCGGTGAGAACCGAACCGTCTGCGGCCAAATCGTCAACGAATTCACCGCCGACGCCAGCCATGGCACGCCCACCTTCGTCGATCTCGATCAGACGTATCCCCACCAGATCTTCGCCCTCGTCATCTGGGGCAACAACAAGGACGACGTCGGCAGCTTCCCAAAATCCGGCAAAGTCTGCGCCAGCGGCAAGATCACGCTCTATCACAGTCGCCCTGAAATTCTCGTCCCCGACTGGCACAGCTGGTACATCCCCAATAACGCCACGCCGCCCCTGCGCTCCGCGAACCCCTGAGACCCTCAGGACCGCGCCGTGAGAATGCCGACGTGGTCGATACCGATAGCCCGGCTCATATCGATCACCTCGGCCACCGCTGCAAAGTCCACCTCGGGATCGCCTTTGACGAACAGCACCTTTTCGGCGCGCAGCGCATAAATCCGATTCAGTTCCGCAGCCAGCTGGGCCTTCCCATCCATCTTCTCGCCGTTGATTTTGTAAATCGGACCACCCGCTCCAGCAACGACCTGCACAACAATGGTCTGCGCCGGCGTCGGCTGGTCACTCTTTGGCTGCTGCGGCAGCACCGCCTCCAGGCCCCTCGGAGTCACAGGAACAATCACCATGAAGATGATCAGCAGCACCAGCAATACGTCGATCAGCGGCGTCACATTCGGCTCGGCGCTCAACGTCCTCGCGTTGTGAACTCCCATCGTCATCGGATTGTCCTCCTGCCTCGAAAGACCCCGCGCCCCACCGCAATGTTCCCGCAAGGCGTCATCCGAGCGCAGCGAGGGACGTTCGAACCTGCCAACGCACACTTCTTCCGCTAGACTTCTCCGCAGACCCTGCAGGCTAACCAAACCATGCTTCCGTTCTTCGCGCTCATCGTCCTGTTCGCCCTCTTCCTCGGCCTCGGCCAGCTCGGACTGGCCTTCTTCGGCTGGTGGACATCCCTGCGCCTCGCCCTGACGGGAATGTTCCTGTTGACCGCAACGGCTCATTGGGGCAAACGGCGGCCGGACCTGATCCGTATGGTTCCCCCAGCCTTCCCTCGCCCCGATCTCATCGTGACCGCAACGGGAATCCTCGAACTCCTTGGGGCAGTGGGCCTCACCGTGCCCGCCACGGCGCGATTTGCGGCGGCGGGGTTGTGTCTCCTGCTCCTGGCCATGTTTCCGGCCAACGTCCATGCCGCGCGACAGGGACTGACCATCGCCGGAAAATCGGTTCCAGCATTGATCCCGCGCACACTTCTTCAAATCGTCTTCGTCGCCGCCACGGCCGTCGTTTGCCTCGCCCGGCCCTGAACCCGCCTCAGGCTCTTTCCTGCATAACTTGAATTAAATTTGAGCGAGACCGTCATGCCCAAACTCACCATCGCTACCCACGGCAAACGCGAAATCGTCGACATCACCGTGCAGATCGAATCCCAGTTGCCCGCTGCCACCGGCATCTGCTGTCTCAACCTCCTGCACACCACCGCCGCCCTCACCACCGCCGACCTCGATCCCGGCACCGACCTCGACATGCTCGATGCCTTCGAGGCCATGATGCCCAAACTCCACTACCGCCATCCCCACGACCCCGGCCACGTCCCCGACCACATCCTCTCCTCGCTCATCGGCACCGCTCTCACCCTCCCCGTCGAGACCGGCTCGCTCGTCCTCGGCACCTGGCAGCGCGTCGTCCTCGTCGAGCTCGATGGACCCCGCCGCCGTGAGCTCACCCTCCAGTTCCTCAGAACAAACCCGTCCTGAGCCAATCGGGGCCCACCTGGCGCCTGCCGGCTGGTCCAGGAAAAATAATCTTCGTTGCCCAGCCGCCAACAGCGGAACGCCGTGCCAGGAAGCGTATGCTGATCCCTTCCCCCCAAAAGACAACGCAATAACACCCCAGGAGGTGGAAGCGATGAAACTTCGTACCGGTTGTGTGGGCTCCCTCTGTGTTCTGTTGACAGCTTTTACGCTCAGTGCAGCCCCGTCTGCCCTCGCTCAGCATGAGGCTGGGCAGGTCCAGGGTCCCTCCAAATACATTTACCTCCACGATGTGAGCCTCAAGCCCGGCCAGACGGACGCTTTCGCGAAACTTGAAACCGACGAGGCTCAGGCTCTGCGTGCGGCCCATGCCCCCAGGCACTACTTCGGTATGTGGTCCATTACCGGCCCCAGCCACGTGATCTTCATCCATGACTTCGATTCCTTCGCCGAGCTGCAAAAGAATCACGATGCCACCGTGGCGATGACCAAACTCGAGGACACGCTGCGGGCGGATGCCGCCTCCGAGGCCCCTCTCATCGCTGACAGTCACACCAGCATTTACAAATACGACGAAGACCTCAGTCTGCGCGCCCCTCTCGATCTCTCCAAAATGCGCTTCATGAGGATCCTCCTCTTTCACGTTCGCTCCGGCCATGGCGAGGATTTCGAACACCTGATCAAGGTCTATGCCAAAGCCTATGAAGCCCTGCCCAACGCGCACTGGGCGATGTTCGAAAAGATCTATGGAGTCGGCAGCGACAACACTTACCTCCTCGTCACCCCCATGGCTGAGCTCTCCTATGTGGACGACATTGAGGGGAGTGGTAAGCAATTCGCGGCCAGTACGGGTGAAGACCAGCTGCAAATCCTTCGGCAGCAGGGTTCCGCCGACGTCGAGTCATCTGAACTGGACTTGTTCGCCCTCGGCGCAGATATCAGTTATGTTCCCGAATCCTGGATCACCTCTTCCCCTGACTTTTGGGGCAAGAAGTAAGTCAGCGGTTGACCACGAGAGTGGTCGTTCCCTCCTTTGCGCAGCATGATCCCGGAGCGGCTACTCCGGGATCATGCCGAGCGTGCCCAGCCAGGTTTCGACCAACTGCGGCCAGGCGGTGATGGGGAAGTTTGTGCGGCGCAGGCCGAAGGCGTGGCCGCCCTGCGCGTACAGATGCATTTCGACTGGCACGCCGGCGTTTTTGAGCGCGATATAGTACGCCAGCGCGTCGTTGACGTTGTCGACGTTGTCGTCCTCGGCCTGAAGGAGGAAGGTCGGCGGCGTCCGGCCCGTGATGTGGAGATCGGGGTTCAGCGCCAGCTCCTGTTCGGCAGGGGAAAGATGGTCCGGATTGGGAACCACAAACTTTTTGGCGCCTCTTTCGGCGTCGGACTGCGACGCGGTCATCGACAGATGGCCCGGATAGAGGGCCACGGCAAAATCGGGCCGGCAGCTTTCCTGGTCGGCGGTATCGACGGGCGGATAGAGGCGCTCGGCAAAGTGCGTGCTCATGGCCGCGGCGAGATGGCCACCGGCCGAGAACCCAAGCACGCCGATTTTGTGCGGATCGATGTGCCACTCCGCGGCATGCAGGCGGACGAGGCCCAGAGTTCTCTGCGCATCTTCGAGGGCCATGGGCGATTCCGGATACGGGCCGGATTGTGGATAGGGGCCCACGCGGGTCACGCGGTATTTCAACAGCACACAGGTGATGCCACGAGGCGTGAGCCAGTCGCAGACCTCTGTGCCTTCGAGATCGATGGCGAGAATCTGATAGCCGCCGCCGGGGAAGACGACGATCGCCGCGCCGGTGTTGTTTCCGGTTGGAGCGTAGATCGTCATGGTGGGCTGCGTGACGTTACTGACATAAACCCA
>JASHPM010000472.1 GCA_030038115.1 Acidobacteriaceae bacterium
CGACGAAACCGAATCGGCATATTTGCGGAAAACTCCCCGCGCAAACTTCGGCGTAGGCTTCCTCCACTTCGCCAGCCGCGCCTTCATCTCCGCCTCCGGAATCTCCACATCCAGTTTTCGGTTCGGAATATCGAAGTGAATCGTGTCGCCTTCGCGCACCGCCGCGATCGGCCCGCCCACCGCGGCCTCGGGAGCCACATGCCCCGCCATCAGCCCGCGCGTCGCGCCGGAGAATCGCCCATCGGTCAGCAGCGCCACGGTGTCGCTCAACTCCTCGATACCCGCCACCGCGCCCGTCACCGCCAGCATCTCCTGCATGCCCGGTCCGCCCACCGGCCCCTCGTAGCGAATCACCATCACATCGCCCGGCTTGATCGCTCCCGACTCCACCGCGTGAAACGCATCCTGCTCGCTGTCGAAAACCCGCGCCGGCCCGCGATGCTCCAGCCGCTTGTGCCCGGCCACCTTGATCACGCAACCATCTGGCGCAAGATTGCCCTTCAAAATCACCAGGCCCCCCGTCGGCTTCAGCGCCGCGTCCAGCGTGTGGATCACATCCTGCCCCGGCGTCTCTTTGGCCGCCGCCGCTTCCTCAGCCAGCGTCCTGCCCGTCACGTTCAGGCACTCCCCGTGCAGCAACCCCGCTTCGATCAGCCGTTCGGCGAGCAAACGGCTTCCGCCCGCCGCCTGATAATCCACCGCCACATACTTCCCGCCCGGCTTCAGATCGCACAGCAGCGGCGTCTTCCGGCTGATGCGGTCAAAATCGTCCACCGTCAGCGGAATCCCCATCTCGTGCGCAATCGCCAGGAAGTGCAGCACCGCATTCGTCGATCCGCCGCTTGCCGCCACGCTCGCAATCGCATTTTCGATCGCCTTCGGTGTAATGATCCGGCTCGGCTTCACGCCCTTCCGCACCAGTTCCATCGCCAGCCGGCCCGCTTCGCGCGACGCGATGAGTTTCTCCCCGAGGAACGCCGGTACACCCGACAGCCCAATCGGCGAAATCCCCAGAAATTCGCATGCCATCGCCATCGTGTTGGCCGTGAACTGCCCGCCGCACGCCCCTGCACCTGGACACGCGTTTGCTTCGACCGCCTCCAGCCCCGCATCGTCCAGCTTGCCCGCCGCATGCGCGCCCACCGCCTCGAACACATCCTGCACCGTCAGGTCTTTTCCGTTCAGATGCCCCGGTGCAATCGATCCGCCATACAGCATCAGCCCAGGAATATCCAGCCGCGCAAGCGCCATTACCGTCCCCGGCATGTTCTTGTCGCATCCGGCAATCGCCACCAGCCCGTCAAACTGATTCCCGCGCGTGACGAGTTCCACGGAGTCGGCAATCACCTCGCGGCTGATCAGAGACGCCTTCATCCCCTCGGTGCCCATCGTGATCCCATCGCTGATGGTCACTGTGTTGAACTCCATCGGCGTCCCGCCCGCCTCGCGAATCCCCTCCTTCACCGCCTCGGCAATCGAGCGAAGATGGAAATTGCACGGTCCAATCTCCGTCCACGTGTTCGCGATCCCGATCAGCGGCTTCGCCAGGTCCTCGCGCGAGAAACCCACCGCGCGAAACATCGCCCGTGCCGCCGCGCGGCTCGGCCCCTCCGTCAGCGCAATCGAATACAGCTTTCCCGAACCGTCGCTCTTTTCGCTCATGCCTGCGCGCCTTCTCCCGCCCGCGGCCTCACCCAGAACGCCGCATCGTGCCGCTGCTCAAATTTGTCCAGCTCCGCCGCGTGCCGCAGCGTCAGCCCAATATCGTCGAGACCCTCCAGCAGACAATCCCTGCGGAATGGATCGATTGTGAAGCGGGTCTCGAACCCTTCGGCGTCGCGAATCGTGTTCTCCTCCAGCGAGACCGTCAATTTGTAACCGTCACGGTTCGCTGTCCGATCCAGCAGCATCTGCACCTGGCTTTCCGGCAACGTCACCAGCAGAATTCCGTTTTTCCCCGCGTTCGAATGGAAAATATCCGCAAACGACGGTGCAATCACGCAGCGAAATCCGTAATCGCTCAGCGCCCACGCCGCATGCTCGCGCGAAGATCCGCATCCAAAATTCTTCGCCGCCACCAGAATCCGCGCGCCCTGGTACCGCGGATTGTTCAGCTCGAACGCAGGATCCTTCCGCCAGTCGAAGAAGAGAAAATCCTCATAACCCGTGCGCTCAATCCGCTTCAAAAACTGCTTGGGAATGATCTGGTCGGTGTCCACATTCACGCGATCCAGCGGCATCACCGTCGATGTGAGTTTGCGAAACTTCTCCATTGGAAACCCTCTGCTGAAAACTACCCTTGCGAGCCAGTGAATCTGCGAGCCGGTCCCTCGCTGACCGGACTTTCGCCGACCGCCTCTTACCTGAACGCCTTACCGCCGACCGCTTCTTGGCTGGCGCTGAACTCCCACGTCCTCACGTCCGTAAAGTGTCCCTTGATTGCCGCCGCCGCCGCCATCATCGGGCTCACCAGATGCGTTCGCCCGCCCGCGCCCTGCCGCCCCTCAAAATTCCGGTTGCTCGTCGACGCGCACCGTTCGCCCGGCTGCAGGATGTCGGGATTCATCCCCAGGCACATCGAGCACCCCGGCTCCCGCCACTCAAATCCCGCATCGCGGAAAATCTGGTCCAGCCCCTCCCGCTCCGCCTGCGCCTTCACCAGCTGCGATCCCGGCACCACCATGGCCCGCACCTTGGCGTGCACACGATGCCCCGCGACAACCTTCGCCGCCGCGCGTAAATCCTCGATGCGCGAATTCGTGCACGACCCGATGAACACCCGATCGATGGCAATCTCCTCCATCTGCGTCCCCGGCTTCAGGTCCATGTACTCCAGCGCCCGTGTGAACGCCCGCCGATCCGCATCGCTCTGCGCGCGAGCCGGATCAGGCACAGTGGCTGTTACAGATACCACCATCCCCGGATTCGTCCCCCACGTCACAAACGGTTCGAGCTCCACCGCCGGAATTGTCAGCTCCCGATCGAACTTCGCGCCGGAATCCGTCGCCAGTTTCCGCCATTCCGCAACCGCTTCCTCCCACTTCGCGCCCTGCGGGGCAAACGGCCGCCCCTTCAGCCACGTGAATGTCGTCTCATCGGGAGCAATCATCCCCGCCCGGGCGCCCGCCTCGATGCTCATGTTGCAGATGGTCATCCGGCCTTCCATGCTCAGCGAACGAATCGCCGAACCCGCGTACTCGATCACGCAGCCGGTCGCGCCATCCGTGCCGATCCGCCCAATGATCCCCAGCACAATATCCTTCGCGCCCACGCCCTCCGGCAGCTCGCCCTCAATCGAAATTCGAAACGTCTTCGGCTTCGATTGCGGCAAACACTGCGTCGCCAGCACATGCTCCACTTCCGAAGTCCCAATCCCAAATGCCAGCGCGCCCAGCGCCCCATGCGTGGAGGTGTGCGAGTCCCCGCACACAATCGTCATCCCCGGCTTGGTCAGCCCCAACTCGGGCCCAATCACATGCACAATGCCCTGCCGCGGCGACTCGACGTCGTACAGCGTCACGCCAAAGTGCGCGCAGTTCTTCCTGAGCGTCTCAATCTGCTTCGCCGCAATCGGATCCTCAATCGTCATCCGGTTCGCCGTCGTCGGCACATTGTGATCCACCGTAGCAATTGACCGATCCGGCCGCCGCACCTTCCGTCCCGCCAGCCGCAGCCCTTCGAACGCCTGCGGCGACGTCACCTCATGGATCAAATGCAGATCGATGTACAGCAGCGTTGGCTCATTCGCCGGCTCCGCCACAATGTGCGATTCCCAAACCTTCTCAAATAATGTCTTCGGCTTTCCCGCCATATCGATCCTGGTTTGAAGGGGCACGGCTTCAGCCATGCCGTCATTGATTCCAATCCTCACCGGCTTTAGCCGCTGAGGGCGCTTTGTTTCTACACCGCGTGCGTCGCTTGTCTCCGGCTCAGGTTCTCGTTCAGCACTGCACGAACCCGGCTTCCCATCTCCGTTGTCGATAAAACCCTGGCAGACTGGCCCCCTCGCACTAAATCCGTCGTCCGGTACCCCTCGTCCAGCACCTTTT
>JASHPM010000473.1 GCA_030038115.1 Acidobacteriaceae bacterium
GAACGGCAGAGCGTTCATCGTTATGGAGTTTCTTCAGGGCGCGACCCTGAAGCACCGCATCGCAGGGCGGTCGATGGATTTGGCAACCATCCTCTCCATTGGCGCCGAGATTGCCGATGCCCTGGATGTCGCCCATGCGGCCGGAATCATTCATCGTGACGTCAAGCCGGCGAACATCTTCGTCACCCGGCGTGGTCTCGCCAAGATTCTTGATTTTGGCCTGGCAAAGATTTCGACTCCCGACGGCGAAGCAGCCACTCAATTCCCTGAGCAGCAACAACTCACCAGCCCTGGCTCGGCGGTCGGAACGATTGCTTATATGTCGCCCGAGCAGGTCAGGGGCAGCAGCCTGGACGCGCGTACCGACCTGTTTTCCTTCGGAGTTGTGCTGTATGAAATGGCGACAGGAACACTGCCCTTTCGTGGCAGCACTTCTGGTGCGATCCTCGCCTCCATTCTCCATTCCCCTGTTACGCCGGCAATTCGCCTGAATCCGGATATTCCCATCAGCCTGGATCAGATCATCAACAAGGCGCTGGAGAAGGACCGCAATCTCCGCTATCAGAGTGCGGCTGAAATGCGCACCGATCTGCTGCGCCTCCGGCGCGATTGCGAGTTGGACAGGGTTTCGTCAGGCGATGACCAGGAAGGACCCGGCGCTTCCCTGGGCGCGGAGATCACGAACCAGTTGATCGAGCACCAGTTCACCATTACGGAACGCCTTTGCCGCAAGCTCGACCGCGCCACTCTCGATCCGCGCATCATCGGCGATCATTTGCGCTATGTTGACAACCAGGTTGACTCCGATGTCCTCGTCTTCTTTCTTCATGGACTCGGTCTCGATCACGGAGACTTTGAGCCGATCCTGAAGGGTTTGCCCTATCGCGGCCTCAGTCCCACGCTCTACGGATGCGAGCCGGATCGTCGCAGACGCGTCCCCCTCTCGCTTGCGGATCATGTGGTGATCCTGCGCGAGTGGTTGTGGGAAATCTCTGAACAATTCCAGCCCAAAATCATCGTGATGGTCGGCTTTTCGCTGGGCGCGGACATGGGTTTCGAGCTGCTTTTGGGGCCAGCTGACGAGGCGGCCCCGCGCATTGACGCTTTCCTGTCGCTGGAGTGCAATTTGTCTCTCGATACCTGCTTTGCTTCGCGGATTCTGGCAGGGATTTCCCCCGACCGTCCGGAAATATCAATTGCTGATCTGAAACGGCTGGGCGACTCAGCCGCCTCTTTGGAAGACTGGCTCAACATGCAGGACTATCTGGTGAAAGTGCTGCGGAAGTTCCAGGGCGATATTGGCGTCCTGCAGCGAGCTGCCACTGATATTGTCCGCCCATTCAATGAAAACCCGGGATTCGAAGTGTTTGCGCGATGGTTCAAAGGCGCTCGCCAGCGCGTACCGACGCTGCGACTGGTGATCTCGAACGATTCCAGTTATCAGGCTGCGTTGGCGGATTTGAAATTACAAAACCTCGACAATGGCATCCTCGGAGAGGATTTCCCGGAAGACATGATTACTGTATCGGGCAGCCCGGACCACTTTGGCTTGATGGCGGCGCAGCACGTCCTGCGCCAGGTGGACGAGCTTGTTGCCGAAACGCGCAAACGCCGAAATCTTTCAGGCAAACCTGGCTGACGGCTTCCCTTTCACATCCGATTGTTATTTCCTGGGTCTTGCTAAACCTAGTCTGAGGTTGTTGCGATTCCGAACGATTGTCGGCCATCCTGCAGGGACGTGGGCACCCGAACGGAGTGGGAGTTCTGAATGAAGGTGTTCAATCCGATCCGATGGGCGTCAGCTGCCGCGATGGCGCTGCTGGCGTGCGGTGTTGCGGAGGCGTTTGCGCAGACGCTGAACGCCAAGCCGGGGGTGGGAACTGTGAGCGGCACCGTCTACTGCACGGATACCAATCTGCCTGCGCGTGTGGCCGAGGTGGACCTGGACCCGTGGCCGTCGGAATCGGCGGATCATGGGGCGGGAACCGTTCGGGCGGGTATTACGGATCTGGATGACAGATTCACCGTGAACAATGTGCCTGCGGGCGAATACGCGATCTCGGTGGGGTTGGCGGGTTATCTGCAGTACGGGCCGAGTCTGCTGGAGACGCCTGCGGTGAGGAGTTCGCCCGAGGTTCGCAAGGAGGCGATGTCGCGCCTGACCAAAGTGGTGGTTGTGCCGGGCCAGACGACGACGATTGCGTTGCAGGCGGAGCGGGGGACGGAGATCGACGG
Source organism: Acidobacteriaceae bacterium (assembly GCA_030038115.1). Taxonomy (GTDB): domain Bacteria; phylum Acidobacteriota; class Terriglobia; order Terriglobales; family Acidobacteriaceae; genus Palsa-343. Next base: position 2,236 of record JASHPM010000473.1, read on the forward strand.
CAGCGTGCAATATGACGATGGCAGTCCTGCGATCGGGCTGCCGTTCACGTTCGGTCCGAAGGGCGGAGAGGCAGACACGACCAACCCGCCGATAAGCCTCTGGGGTGGTCCGATTCCGGACTGGCACGGCCAAACCGACGCTCACGGCCAGTTTCGGATTCGCGGGGTTTTTCCTGGTGCCTATCGGATTAGTGTGGTGGTGCCGACACGATCGGCGACGGGGATTTCTGTCGATCCACCTCCGAATGGACCCAGGCCTCAAACCTCCTTCGCGACGGGGCGATGAGGTTGCGGATTCTTTTAAGAGCACATCGGGCGCTTTGCGCGTTTATGACGACGGATCGCTGCAGCGGTCGAAGTCGGCTGGCATTCGGATTGAGCGCGGCGAGCGGGAGAAAGACGTCAGCATCACGATTCCGCTGGCGTCGCTGCATACGATTCGGGGAAATATCGTGGTTAAGGACACGGGCGAGGTTCCGCACGTGGCGGTGCTGCAGTTGTTGTGGGCGGACACGCGTGAACCGGCGCGGGCGGGCATCGCTCTGGATGGGCAGATTGAACTGGATTACGTGCCGGAGGGCAGCTTCATCCTGCGGGCGGCGGCGAGTGCTCTGACGCTCGAGACGGCGAGGGGCAAGAGTGAGGGAGGTCAGATGATGGGGGCCTTTGCGGAGATCCCGGTTCTGGTCACGGGGAACGTCAGCGACCTGACGATCACGGTTCCGGAACCGCCGGGTGTGGGTCCGTAGGGGCTAGGGTGAGTTGGGACCGGCGCGGAGCGGCGGTCCCGCGAGGGAGAGCGAGACGGGGATGGGCGACGCGACCTTTCCCGCTCGCAACGCGGGGGGAAAGGGTGGGTCGCGCGCACGGAGAGGCGGCGCGTGCCCCCGGGGCCCCGGCGAACTGCAGGTTCGCAGGGGTGGGGGAGCGAAGCGCACGCGCGAGCCAAAGTTCGGCGAAGGACGTGCTCGGGCGCCGAGTCGCGTTGGGTGCGCCCGAAACGAGCACGTCCGAGACGAAGTTTGGCGAAGAGCCCGGATGCACGCCTGGATCTAAAGGCGAGATGCGGGCAGCTGGATTCGTTGCCGAGGTGCTATTGACGCAACTTTGGGATTGGCGGAGCGTTAGTAGAAGAGACAACACCGGTGGAGGGGTTCCCCTGCTCGCCTGACCCCTGGCCGGACCCGGGAAACGGAGCCTGTCGATGAAGAACAACCCCTGGAATAACAGCGCATGGGATGAGTCGGTGCATGGGCCGGTGGCAGAGACGGCGGCAGTTGAGCCTGGAATGCGGCGCGTGGTCACTCCGGTCACGAGGCGGGCCTTTATGCGCGGTGGGGCGATGGCGGTAGTGGGAACGGCGGCGATTCCGGCGTTTCTGACGCGCAGCGTCATGGCTCAGGCGACCACGGCGCAGGCGCAGGGGAAGAAGCTGGTGGTGATCTTCCAGCGCGGGGCCGCGGATGGGCTGAATGTGGTGGTGCCGTATCGGGAGCCGTCGTACTACCAGTACCGGCCGAACATTGGGATTGCGGAAAACGCGGTGATCGATCTGGATGGGTTCTTTGGGCTGCATCCGGCGATGGCGCCGCTGAAGCCGCTGTGGGATCAGAAGCATCTGGCCCTGGTGCATGCGTCGGGATCGCCGGATCCGTCGCGGTCGCACTTTGACGCGCAGGATTTCATGGAGAGCGGCACGCCGGGGATGAAGTCGACGGTGGATGGGTGGCTGAATCGCGCGCTGCAGGCGGAGGATCTGGCGTGTCCGGATTGCATGCATACGCCGTTCCGGGCGGTGGCGCTGGGGGCGGAGGTGCCGCGGACGCTGGAGGGCCGCATCCAGGCGGTGGCGCTGGACAATATTAAGGATTTTGGGGTGCAGTCGACGACGGCGGCGGCGGGGTTTGCGGCGATGTACGACGAGAGCACCGACTCGATTCTGCAGGGGACCGGCGAGGAGACGTTTGCGGCGGTGAAGATGATGAAGGCCGCCGATCCCGCGAAGTACACGCCGGCGGCGGGGGCGGAATATCCGGGGGGACCGTTTGGGAACAGCCTGAAGCAGATCGCCCAGCTGATGAAGGCGAATCTGGGCGTGGAGGCGGCGTTCGCGGACATTGGCGGCTGGGATACGCACCAAAACCAGGGCAATGTGGAGGGCCAGCTGGCGGGAAGGCTGCGGGAATTCAGCGCGGGGCTGGCGGCGTTCTGGACGGATATGGGCGACCAGGCGGAGGACATTGTGCTGGTGACCATGTCGGAATTTGGGCGGACGTGCCGGCAGAACGGGACGGGCGGGACGGATCACGGGCACGCCAACGTAATGTTCCTGCTGGGCGGACCGGTGCAGGGCGGGAAGGTCTATGGACGATGGCCGGGATTGTCGCCGGAACAGCTGTACGAGGGGCGGGACCTGGCGATTACGACGGACTTCCGGCAGGTGCTGGGCGAGGCGGCGTACAAGACGCTGGGGGCGCGGGATATGGAGGTGGTATTTCCGCAGTCCCGATTGCAGAGGAGGAACTTCCTGAACATCCTTCAAGTATGAAGTGAAGGAATCCCCGCAGTTAATAGTAATGTGGAAAACAGGTGGAAAAGTATCAGGACCCGGTCGCCGGTCAGTGCGCCTGGGTCTTTCGTTTTTGCAGGGTACTTTTGCGGGAGAGAGCGAGGGATATTCACAGAATTACCCCACCCAAAGTGCTATTGTTGCGGGAAATCCTGAGATGAAATGCTGTGGGAGACATGGGTTGCGCGGCGCGAGGCTGCGGCAGCCAGGGGTCGAGTCTCTGCACCGGAGTGCTAGCCGGTCCGGCATCTCAAACTGGTATGGGGAATGTGATGAAGTCTGCGTGGTTGGCCGCTCTCGCACTGCCTGTGCTGTGCGTGTCCCTGATTTATTCGCAAACCGCGCCACCGAATCCGCCGGCCGCGACGAGCGATGCGGCTTCCGATGCGAGTGGGGCGACACCGGATACGTCCGATGCGAAGACGGTGGCTCCTTCCGAGGCGCCCGACAGCAAGGGACAACCCACGATCACCGAGGCCGATCTGAGGGAGAGACTGACGGGGCGTCCGCTGTTTCTGCGCGGGCTGTATCTGGACGAGACGCTGCACTTCAACATGGATGGGAACCTGACGGGGCAGTCGCCGAAGGGATCGTTCACACTATGCGGGGTGACGATCGACAAGGTGCGGATGACGAAGAAGACGGTGGAGCTGGAGGGGATCCGGTTCGGGGTCCATTTTGAGGGTGAAGCGCCGTGGGAGGAGCAGTCAACGTCGTTCGACCGAATCCAGATCACGCCGAAGAAGAAGCATCAGGTGATTGTGATTGACCGGCAGCTGGTATTTGTGCCGAAGAAGAAGAAAGCTGCAAAGGGTGCGCCGCCGGAGCCGGTGCAGGTCCCGCCCGGAGAGACGCTGTCGCCGGCGGAGGCGGCAGACCGTCTGCGGAAGGCGATCGACAAGATTTTTGCGCCGGATCTGGATGCGCAGATGGTGGCGGAGATGCCGGACAGCTGGCAGTACTTCTACCAGGCGCAGAAGTCGCACAAGTGGCTGGAGCCAACGGATCAGACGCTGGTGCGGCCAGGGCCGGGAGTGGATGGGCCGAAGCTGGTAAAGAATGTGGTGCCAGCGTCGAACGACTACGCGCAGAAGGGCGAAGTAGCGGGCGTAGCGAGCTACAAGGTGATTCTCGATCCGCAGGGGAAGATTCTGGCGGTGGCGGTGTACCGGCCGATTGGATTTGGGCTGGACGAGAACGCGGTGGAGGCGATCGAGAAGTCGACGTTTGCGCCGGCGGTGAAAGATGGGAAGCCGGTGGCGTCGGTGATCGACGTGGCGGTGAACTTCAGGATTTATTCGAAGCGGACGGCGGCTGCGGCGCCAGCCGACAGCGCGGTGGCGGCGGATCCGAACGCATCGCCGGTGACGGGCAAGCCATCGCTGCCGGGAATCTACTCGGCGCAGGCTGCGGCGGGGCAGAAGCAGTAGACGGGGAAAATTCACTGAAAATCTGAGCGGGATGGCGAGCAGGAAAGTGGAGCAAGGCGGGAGAATCCTCCACCCCCGGCCGCTGTTGTGTTCAGGGACTCCGGTTCATTTCACGCACTACACACTGATGAATCGCTCCGAGGTCGATGTAACGCTGCCGCAGTTCCAGCTGCCAGACTTCGGGCGCCTTTTAATCGCACCTGGCAGGTAGCGATCCATGGGAATGGCTGAACAGCGATTGACAGAGGATGCGGCCGGAAAGGCAGCGGCATCTAATCAGGATTGATCGCAGGCGGAATTTTGAGCAGGCGTTCGGCGTTCTGGTGGCTGATTTTGTGGAGGTCGGCGGGGCTGAGCGCGAGCGAGTCAAGAAAACGGCGGCCGATTTCGGTGGAGCTGAACGGGTAATCGATGGAGAAGAGGATGCGATCGGCGCCGACGACCTCAAGCGCGCAGAGAAGCGGCGGAATGGTGAAGTATCCGCTGGTGGTGATGTGGACGTGCGCATGGAAGGTTTCGGCGTAACTGCGGCTGAGCTGGTGGCGGCTGCGGGAGAGGACGGAGTCAG
>JASHPM010000474.1 GCA_030038115.1 Acidobacteriaceae bacterium
CTGCGCCTGCGAGCACGCCCAAATAAAGGATTGCCTATCTGGCCATCACCACGAATTGAAGTTGTCATCCCGAGCGGAGCGCTTTGGGGTCCGCCCATGCCCCGGAAAACCATAAGGTGCCGCGAAGCGGCACGACGGAGAAAGCCACGGCCTTCAGGCCGTGGAATAAGGTCAGGAAAGAGCGCGGGCTTCAGCCCCGGGCCGCTCCGAACTATCGTCATCTTTTCGTTTCCCGCGCTAAACGCTACTCTCGCCACGTGAACGACCTCGCCCCGCAGGAAGTCCGCACGTACTTCATCACAACTGTAACTGCGAATCGCCGCCGGCTTTTTCAGGTCGAATCCAACGCCCAGCTCCTGTTCGAGCTGCTGAATGAGGATCGAGCGAAGGGTCGATATCAGGTCCACGCCTTCGTCTTCATGCCTGACCACATCCATTTGCTTCTGACACCCGCGCCGAATGTTTCTGTCGAGAAGGCTGTGCAATTCGTAAAGGGAGGTTTCTCGTTCCGCCTTAAGTCCAAAATGCCCGTCTGGGAGAATAGCTTTAAAAAGCTCGGGATGAAGGACCCGGCGAGCTACGACAATCACCGGGACTACATCCACCAAAATCCCGTCCGTGCGGGACTTTGCGAGCGTGGTGAAGAATTCCCATGGTCGTCGGCGAACAGAGTCTTCATACTCGATGCGGCTCCGGCGCATCTCCGGGCCTGAAGGCCCTCTCGTCCGGAGGCCTTTGTTCCACGGCCTGAAGGCCGTGGCTTTCTCCGTCTGCCGCTTCGCGGCATGGATGTGCAACCCGTGGCCGGCCGGGCTTCGATTCTGAGACCCGGGAGTCGCGCAAAGCGCGCCGCTTTTGAATTTGTGTCAGGGCACGAGTTTAGCCTGCCCTGAGCGAATGCCGAGCAAAGCGAGGCGGGTCGAATGGGTGCCGCAACCGTCGCTCTAAAAAGCGGGCTTCAGCCCCTGAGGAACGGGTTTCCGGCTGATCGGAGACTCCCTAACGTCGTACGGGATAATTCCAAAAGACTCGGAACGCCCGCGCGCTCACACCAGCTCCGAACCCAAAGCCATGCGGTGAAACCTCGGCCCGCGAAGCGGCACGACGGAGAAAGCCTTAGCCTGCCCTGAGCGAGTCGGCGTAAGCCGACGAGTCGAACGGGGCTTTCAAGCCGGGGAATAAAAACGGCAGGAAGAAACCGGCTTCAGCCGCGGGTCTTTGTATCAGGGCACGAGTTTAGCCTGCCCTGAGCGAATGCCGAGCAAAACAAGGCGAGTCGAATGGGTGCCGCAAACACGCACAAAAGCCCCGGCACTTCTCCGCTCCCATTCCCGCCATCTCCCTAAGAAGGAAAGAAAGTACTGTCCTCGTGAGCGAGCTTTCCAAATCCCGCTGCGCGGTGTTTGGTCGCGGTGGGACCACTGGCGCGAGCCGAAGGACCTGCATTTGGTAGTTTGGCCTTCGCTGCGACCACGCGCCCCTTGGCGGACCACCACGTCTCTTGACGTTTTTGTGTCAGGGCACGACCCAAAGGCTCCCGCCTCCACGTAAGCTATTGATTCTTCAATGGTCCAAATGCTCAAGATGCACAGGAATCACATAGCGGCGCCACGATATGCCGCAAAAAAAAGCCGACCGGGCGCGAGCTGGCCAGATGTCGGTCGAAACTTCCGGGTTGCCGACAATACAGAGACAATGATGGGAGGCCGATTGTGGACTTCTCAATCATCGCCGCACTTGTCGCGACCTGCGCAGGCATGCTCCTGCTTCCGCTGGGTCTGAAACTGTTGATGAAGAGGTTGTTCGGCAAAGACATGAGCTACTTTGTCAGTTTCCTCATCGTGCTCGCAATCTCAATGGTTTTCTCCGGGATTGTGAGCTATTTCGACCGATCAGCCCGTTGACCGGCCGAGCGTTTGGCCTAAGTAAAGCCGCCTTCGATGCGATTTTCACTTTTGCGTGTTGAACACGGATGGTTCATTTCGATCCGCAAAATGGACGAGAGATACCTCCGCCCTTGGAATGAACGTCGCGTGCCGGTCACCACTACCTATAACGTAGAATCCTGAATCCGTCTCATCGATCAGTGAACAAGCTACGACCTGGCCGCCGTGATCAGGTGCGTCCTTCGATAAGGTTATGGCCACGGAGAGCGGCGCGCCCCCTCCCCATTTCGACATGATGTGTGGATAGTAAACGGTTGCAAAGACAGTCAAAATAAACAGAAGAACGACCAACGTCCTCGGCCAATAGCCCAATTTCGGCTTCCATGCACGGTCCCTCATCTCGAGATACACCAACGCTCCTGCTCCTAGCATCCACAAAGTTGGAGCGTCGCGTTGAAACGTATGCTTGACGAACATTGAACTATAAGCGCTCCAAATGATCCACCCCAAAAAGAGAAATATCGATGTCGCGACCAGCCACCGCGGCAGCCGGGAATAGTAGGCGCCCACCAAAACGATAGCTATTAGAATGAAGAGTATCGCGAGCACAATTTTCCAGGTGGCAGGAGTTGGAACAGGTGGACCCTTCGTCTCATCAAACGCGAAGATATATGTCGAGTAAACCATAAGGAACTGGCACAAGGCGTAGTAGACGTACAGGAGGAGCGCCGCCTTGTGCCACTTGCTTAAGTTCTGTTTCCAAAGAGAATGTCGAG
>JASHPM010000475.1 GCA_030038115.1 Acidobacteriaceae bacterium
ACCGTCGCACAGATTCGCGCCCTGCCTGCTCGCCTGGCTGTGAAAGGGCTGCCTGTCGAACTGCACGCGACAATCACCTATTACGAGCCTCAGGCCCACCTCGTTTTCGTCCAGGATTCCACCGGCGCGATTTTCGTCAATCCGCCGGACCATTTTCCTGCGCTGCGGGCGGGCGATGTGGCTCTGATCGAGGGCACGACCACGGCCAACTTCTCCACCAATGTCCAGGCCACTGAGATCCGGTTTGAGCGGGCCGGAAGCATGCCGCACCCGGTTCCTGTCACCTGGCGCGAAATGATACATGGTTCGGTGGACTGCGTGTACGTCAGCCTCACGGGCATGGTGCGCTCGGCATCCGTCCAGCTGGCCGACTCTCCGCGCGGCACAGCGCCGGTACGTCCGGCCGGGAACTCGGCGGCGAATCCCGGCGCTGACAATGGGCAGCGGCGCTATATCCTGATGGATCTGCAGACTGAGGGCGGCGCCATCCGTGTCCACATGGATGAGACCGGCAACCTCGATCCCATGGCGCTGCTCGATTCCCAGGTGAGGCTCGATGGCGTCGCCGGAGGGATTTTCGACGGAGAGTTCCGGCAGACCGGAGCAGAGCTGTGGCTGAGCAGCGCGCGGCAGATGACGGTGATCGAGCCCGCGGACAACGATCCGGCCCAATTACCCCTGACTGCCATCAACCGCATCATGTCGGGATATTTCGCCCGTGACGAGAGCCAGCGTGTTCACGTGCGGGGCAGCCTGACGCTCTACCAGCCGGGGATTCAGCTGGTGCTGCAGAGTCCGAACGGACAGGCCGTTCTCGTGAATTCCTGGGAGCAGTCGCCCCTGCATATGGGCCAGGTTGTCAATGTCCTCGGTTTTCCCGATCCCCACGAGTATTCCGAGGTGATGCAGGATGGCAGCGTATTGCCAACGGCAATTACGAGGGTGATTCAGCCTGCGCCGATCCGCTGGACCGATGCTCTGGCCGGGCATTACCCCTACGAACTGGTTTCCATGGAGGGGGAACTGGCCGCCGAAGTGCATGAGCCCCATCAGGACACCCTGGTGATTCAGTCGGAGAGCCACGTTTTCTCGGCAATCCTGGCGCGCACGGTCTGGGATCGGGCCGTCGATGAGATTGCCCTTCCCGACTATCGCATCGGAAGTAGGGTGCGCGTCACCGGCGTTTGCTTTGTCCATGCCGGAGGCCCGTGGAACACGGAGCGATGGTTCGATTTGCAGATGCGCTCGCCGCAGGACGTCACGGTGCTGGTGGCCCCGCCCTGGTGGACCGTGCGCCGCCTGCTTTATCTGAGCGCGTCGCTGCTGTTGCTGATGATGGCGGCATTTTTCTGGGCGATGACGCTGCAGCGCAAAGTGCGCACGCAGACCGAGCAGATTCGTCTCACCATGGAATCGGAAGCCGCGCGCGAACGGCGCATCGCGTTTCTGGAAAAGGAACGCGGCCGCGTGCTGGAAGCCATCAACAGCATGCTCAATCTCGACGAAGTGCTGCTGATGATTCTCCGCCTCATCAGCACCCAGCTCGAAGGCCGGTCCTGCTGGTGCGAGCTCGCCAACGGCACCTTGGTGGGCGAGCAGGGCGCTTCCCGGGACGTTGACCGCGTGGTGCGCCGCGGCATCTATTCCGGCGCCGGAGAGCGCCTTGGTTCTCTCGTCGTTTCAGGAGCGGAAGCCTATCAGGAGCAGGCCGGCGAGGCGCTGGAGATGGGCGCCAGCCTTGCCGCCCTGGCCATCGACAATCGGCGGCTCTACGAGACCCTGGTCCATCGCTCCCAGTATGACCAGCTCACCAACGCCGCCAATCGCTTCCTTCTGGAGAGCCGCCTGGACGAGGCCCTGAACCACGCGAAACGCGGCCAGTCCCATTTCGCCCTCATTTACGTCGACCTCGACCAGTTCAAACAAGTGAACGACCTGTATGGTCACCGGGTCGGCGACCTCTATCTGCAGCAGGTGGCCGAGCGGTTCTCGGAAAAGCTGCGCGGCATGGATACCCTGGCGCGTGTCGGCGGCGACGAGTTCATCGCGCTCATTCCCGTGGTGCGCAACCGCGCCGAGGTCCAGGAAATTACAGAGCGGCTGGCCCGCTGCTTCGACTCACCGTTCCAGATTGACGGGCACAGCGTCCACGGATCGGCCAGCATCGGCTATGCCTTGTATCCCGAGGATGGACTCACCAGGGATGAGCTGAAGCGCGTGGCCGACAGCGCCATGTACGCGCACAAACCACATACGGCTGTGTGAAGGCTCTCCAAAACCTGTCAGCCGCCGATGCGATTGAGCAGCAACCCCGGCGCACAGCCCAGAAGCACCACCAGCGCGGCCAGCACCCACAGAACCAGCCTCGTCACCAGTGGCGTCCGGATGGGCTTCGCGTTCGGCGCACCGTCCGCAACATAAACCTGCTTCAGCACCCGCAGGTAGTAGTAGAGCGAAACCGCGCTCATGACCACAGCCAGCAGCACCAGCCACAGCAGCCCGAGATGCGGTTCCGATTCGAGCACCGCGGTAAAGATATAAAACTTGCCGAAGAAACCGGCCAGCGGCGGAATTCCCGCCAGCGACAGCAGAAAAACCAGCAGGCACAGCGAGAGCCCCGGCGCGCGGCGATACAGCCCCGCCAGATCCGCGATGCGATCGACGCCTTCGCTGGGGTGGTCCAGTGCACCCAGCACGCCGAAGGCCCCCAGCGCAGCCAGCGCGTATGTGATCACGTAGTAGAGCAGCGCGCTCGTCCCCCGCGGGCTGTGCGCGATCAAACCCAGCAGCATGTATCCCGCGTGGCCGATGGCGGAGTAAGCGAGCAGTCGTCGAACGCTGGTTTGCGCAATCGCCGCCACGTTGCCGACGATCATCGACAGCGCCGCGATCACGCACAGCACCGGAACCCAGCCCGGTTGGTATCCGCGAAATGCGCCGTAGCCTGCGGCCGTCGCCAGCCCCAGCCCGGCCACCTGCCCGAACACAAAGAAGCTTGCGACCTTCGAGCTCGACGCGATGAATCCGGCGCTCACCGTCGGCGCGCCCTGGTACGCATCCGGCGCCCACAGATGGAACGGCGCCGCCGCCACCTTGAATCCGAACCCAATCGCCACCATCACGATCGCCACCAGCAGCAGCGGATCGAGTGCGGGACCGCTCACCGCGGCTGCGATCTGCGGCAACTCGATCGACCCCGACAGCCCGTACAGCAGGCTCATTCCGAACAGCAGAAATCCCGTCGACATTCCGCCAAACAGGAAGTACTTCAGCGCCGCCTCCGCGGAGTCGCGGCTGCGCTTGTCGAACCCCGTCAGAATGTAGAGCGACAGGCTCAGAAATTCGAGCGCCACAAAAATGAGCAGCAGGTTCTGGGTGGCGACCAGAAACATCATGGCCACGGTGGCGAACAGGATCAGCGCCAGGTATTCGCCGATGTTGCCCGTGATGTGTGTCGAAGTTGAGAGCAGCACGGTCAGGATCGTGAACGCCAGCAGCGCCACCTGCACCAGGCGCGTCAGTGGCGTGACCACAAACATGCTGTCCGGCAGGCTGTACTGCGGCACGGCGTGCGTCAGCATGTGCGCGGCCAGCAGGCATCCCGCGCACGCAATCAGCGCCGCAATCCCCAGGCGCTTCTCTCTGGACGACTGCCGCAGCACGGTCAGATCCAGCGTGAGCAGCAACAGTCCCGCCACCACCACCACGATCTCCGGCAGCGTGAAGCGCAGCAGGTCGGAATAGCTGACGATGTTCATCGCCACGCTCCTCTGCGCAGGCCCTCGAAGAGCGGCGAGTTGAGCGCGGGCAGGATCATATCCGTGAGAATCCGCGGATACAGTCCCACCGTCAGCGTGGTTGCCAGCAGCAGCAAAGCTCCGAGCTTCTCAGGAAGGCTGATCGGCGGCAGCGCATGTTCCGCCGCGCCTGGCGTCGGTTCGCCGAAGAATGCCTTCGTCAGGGCGCGCCACGTAAACGCAATCCCAACCAGAATGCCGACGCCCACCACAGCGGTCATCCACGCAAAAGCGCGCCACGTCCCGATCAGCACCTGGAACTCCGCGACGAATCCGCTGAACCCCGGCATCCCGATTGACGCCATCCCCGCCAGGATGAACGTGACTGCGGCAAACGGAATCGCATGCGCCAGCCGCATCGGGCCCAGCGCGTTCAGATCGCGGGTGTGCGTGCGGTTGTAAACCATGCGCCCCACCACGGCGAACAGAAGCCCCGCGATCACTCCGTGCGAAAACATCTGCAGCACCGCGCCGTCCAGCCCAATCTGCGTCAGCGTCATCAGCCCCAGCAGCACAAAACCCATGTGGGAAACGCTCGAATAGCCGATGACAAACTTAAAGTCGCGCTGCACCAGAGCCACACTCGCCCCATAAACGATGCCGATAATTGCCAGCACCGCGAATACCTCGCGCCACGATCCGAACCCGAGCACGTGGAAGCCCCACGGATCCATCCCGGCAGGGAAGAGCATCATGGCCACGCGCAGGCAGCCATAAGCGCCCAGCTTCATCACCACGCCGGCCAGCAGCATCGACGCCGCTGTCGGAGCGGCCGCATGTCCGGTGGGCGCCCAGGTGTGGAGCGGCCACATGCCCGCCAGCACCGCGAATCCCACAAAAATCAGCGGGAACAACCCCATCTGCAAGCGCGTCGAAAAATGAAATGCGGCCAGCGCCTCCAGGCTCATGCTGTGCCCGCCGGACGCGACCCACGCGGCCACCATGCCCGCCAGCACCAGCGCGCTCCCGGCGAACGAATAGAGAGCCAGCTTCATCGCGGCGTATTCGCGCTGCGATCCGGCGTTCTCGCCCGCTGCATCCTTCGGCACCGACCCCCAGATCGCAATCAGAAAATACTTGGGGATAATCGCAATTTCGTAGAACGCGAACAGCAAAAATAAATCGAAGCTGAGAAAAACCCCGTACACGCCGGCGATCAGCACCAGATAAAACGCAAAAAACTCCTGCGTGCGCTTCTCGACGTTCCACGAGAACAGAATCCCCGCCGTCGCCGCGATCCCTGTCAGCAGAACCAGCGTCAGGCTGATGCCGTCCGCCGCCAGGTGGTAATCGATGCCCAGCTGCGGAATCCATTGAATGTCAATAACGGTTACAAATTGCCCCGGCTGCCAGTGGTACAGCGCAACCAGCCCGATGCCCAGGCTCACCAGCGCCGTCAGCAGCGCCACCATGCGCGCCAGCGCCTTCCACGGGCTCAGCCGCGCGGCCAGCGCGCCGATGAACGAAACGTAAATCGTCCACGCCAGCATCAGAACCTCACCCCCGCGATCCACTGCGCCACCGTGGTGTGGATCATGCCGGTGATCAGTTGCGGGTAAAGCCCCAGCACGAACATCAGCGCGATTGCCGGCAGCAGCGCCAGCCGCTCCGTCATCGTCAGGTCACGCATTGCTTCCCATTTCGCATTCACCGGCCCGGAGAAAACCTTCTGAATGATCGTGAGCAGGAAAATTGCCGTCATCAGCAGTCCCAGCACCGATACCGACGTGGCCCACGGCGCCAGCGGAAACGATCCTTTGAAGATGAGGAACTCCGCCGGAAATCCATTCAGCCCCGGCAGCCCCAGCGAAGCGAAAATCGCAATGCCCATCAGCCCGGAAAACACCGGCACAATCCTGCGCAGTCCGCCAAAGTCGTCGATGCCGCGGAGCCCGCCGCTGCGCCGCTCCAGCAGCGCGACAAACCAGAACATCGACGCAGCCGTGAGCCCGTGGCTGAACACCTGCAGCAGCACGCCGGTCAGCGCCGCCGCTTTTTCCTGCGCCAGCGCGGCATCGGCGCCCGTGAACTTCGCCGCCACGCAGATGCCCAGCACGCAATACCCCAGGTGATTGATCGACGAGTACGCGAACGTCCGCTTCAGATCCTTTTGCGCCCAGGCCGCAAACGCCGGCAGCACAATCGTTGCCACCGCCAGCCACAGCAGCGGCGTTATGGCGCGCTGCATCTCGTGCGGAAAAATCGGCAACAGGATGCGCAGGAACCCGTAGACGCCCATCTTCGACATCGCGCCCGTCAGCAGCATCGTCGTCTCGCTCGACGCTTCGGCGTACGTCGACGGCAGCCAGGTGTGGAACGGGACCACCGGGGTTTTGACCGCGAATCCCAGAAACACCGCCCAGAACAGCAGCATCCCCAGGTGCTGGGGATTCCCGCCCCAGTGCAGAGTCTGCCCGAGCGCGGCGGTCAGCTGACCCGACTGCCCCAGCTGCGCCAGCTGCACAAAATCGAATTGCCCCGTCGCCAGGAAAATAGCCAGAAACGCCAGCAGCAGGGCCACGCTGCCGACCATGGTGTACAGGAAAAACTGCGCCGCCGCCTTGGCGCGTCCCTTGCCGCCCCACAGCCGCACCAGGAAAAACGCGGGGATCAGGCTCAGCTCCCAAAAGATAAACCAATGGATGAAGTTCAGCGCGGTAAATGTGCCAAATAATCCAGCTTCCAGAAACAGCGCCAGCGCATAGTAAACCGGCCCGTGCTTCTCATTGGCCCACGACGCCACCAGCGACATGAGCGTCACGATCGCCGACAGAGCCAGCATCAGCACGCCCAGCCCATCCACGCCCACGTGGTACGTCATTCCCAGCGAAGGAACCCACGCGTGCAGCTCCTCAAACTGCATACCCGGAGTCGCTCGGTTCAGTCCCAACCAAAACAGCAGCGCCACCGCCAGCGCGCCCACAGCAAACACCATGCCGACGGCCCGCGCCAGAGAGCGCCAGCTCGCCAGCGCCAGCACGGCGAATCCGCCCACGATGGGCAGCAGCGTGAGGATGGTGATCATCCGCGATGCCCCCACAGCAGCATCACCGCCAGAACCACCAGGGCCGCGGCAATCACGCGCAGATAATGCTGTACCCGGCCATTCTCGAAACGCGACAGCAGCTGCCCTCCGCGCGCCACATCGCGGCAGCCCTCATCGAAGCCGCCATTCACGACATATTTGTCCACGCCCGCGTCCAGCCAGCTCACGCCGGTCACGATCCACGCCACCATCCGCACCACCCCGCCAAACACCCAGCGATCCAGCCACGCCGCAAACGCAGCGCAGAAGCGGGTGAGCGCGATCACCGTCACGCCGTAGAACTCATCGACATACAGCCGATTGGCAAGCGCATGAAACACGCTGGGCTGCAGGCGCTCCAGCGCATCGTGATCGGTGGCGTGCTCGATCGGCTTGCGTCCGTAGAACCACCATCCCAGCCCGAGCCCCGCAAACACAATCAGCGACGACGCCAGCATCAGCGGCAGCAAGCCAGCCTCGCTGAACCGCCCAAAATCAAACGTCGTTGCCTCGCCCGCCAGGAACGACTGGAACCACGGCCATGCCGGCGTCCCCACAAATCCAAGGAACGTCGCAAACACCGCCAGCACCACCAGCGGACGCGTCATCACCGCCGGGCTCTCGTGCGGATCTTCAATCGCGCATACTTCGCCTGGCCGCGGCGAAACCACCGGCTCAATCGGCTCCGCCGGAACTGCATGCGCCGCCACCGCCGGCGCGCCAACGCCAGCCGCCGGCGCGCGCCGCTTCCCGAAGAAGACGTAAAAAACCTGGCGCGTCATATAGAACGCGGTCAGCAACGCGCCAATCGCTCCCAGATAAAACGGCCCCAGCGAGACGCTCCACCCGTGCGCTGCGTGCAGAATCTCATCCTTGCTCCAGAACCCCGCGAACAGCGGAAACCCGCACAGCGCCAGCATGCCCGCGGCATACGTCGCAAACGTGATCGGCATCAGCTTCCGC
>JASHPM010000476.1 GCA_030038115.1 Acidobacteriaceae bacterium
CATCAGCAGCGCTTCAAACGCCGGCGACACGGCGTGCTCCAGCCGCTCCGCCTCATCATGCACCTCGTACCACGGCATCCCGAAGATCTCCGAGAGCATGCGCTCGATCAGATGATGCCGCAGCGCCGTTCGGTACGCGGCCTCGTGCCCCTTAGCCGTCAACCGCACCACACCGTCCGCCCGCACCTCCACGAACCCGTCGCGCTTCAGCCTGCGCAGCGCCATCGAAACCGCCGGCGGCGACACTTCCAGCCAGTGCGCCAGCGTCGCCGATATGACCGTCCGCCCCTCGCTCTCGGCTTCGAGAATCGCCTTCAGATAGTCTTCTTTCGATACGCTGATCGCCGTCTTCACGTCCGATTCCTGGCTCTTAGCTTACCTCGCTCACCCCTCGCCCCTCGATATCTCTGACTGGCGTCTCGGCTCCCTGCGTAGCCACCTGAGGATCGCACGGCCGCCACCCTGCCATGTCCGCAGCCGTCTCAGCACGCCCAAATGGGCTCCTTTTGTCTCGTGCGGCGGCTTTCTGTCATAATCGAGGTAAATATGACAATCGCCACAAAGCCTCAGGCCATCCGCCTGCGCCTCAATGAAAATGGCCGCATCGTCATCCCCGCCTCCATCAGGGAAGCCGTCGGACTCAAACGCGGCCAGGAAGTCATCCTCTGGGCGGAAAAAGGTGAAGTCCGCATTTCGACACTGGCAAACCGCGTCCAGCGTGTACGGGAGCTAGCTCGCAAATACGTCCCCGAAGGCGTCAGCCTGGCCGACGAATTAATTGCGGAGCGCCGCCGGGAAGCTGTTGGTGAGTAGAGTCGTTTTCGACGCCTCCGCCATACTGGCAGCTGTCATTGGAGAGCCGGGCGGCGATACAGTCCTGAAACAGATCCGCAATTCGACCGTGAGTACCGTCAACCTCTCCGAGGCTCAGGCCAAACTCATCAGGCGTGGCTTCCCGCCGGATGACGCATGGGAAGCCGCGCTGACCTTTTGCAATGAAATTGTCGATTTTGACAGCCGCCAGGCCCGTCTGGCGGGAGAAATGATCGCGACGACACAATTCCTCGGTCTCTCCTTCGGAGATCGGGCCTGCCTCGCGCTCGCCATCCTGCTCGAAGCTCCCGTGTACACTACCGACCGCTTGTGGAAGAAGCTGCCGCTGGATCTGGAGATACACCTGCTTCGCTGAGTTCGCTCCCGCCCTCCCGTACAATATCCAAAGCATTTCACCCGCGAAGGAACCCGTGTCGAACTCCTCATCTCCTGCCAAACGGCGCGTCCTCTCCGGCATGCGCCCCACCGGCAAACTGCACCTCGGCAACTACATGGGCGCCCTCCACAACTGGGTCCGCCTCCAGAACGACCCCCAGTACGAGTGCTACTTCTTCATCGCCGACATCCACGCGCTCACCACCGACTACGCCGACCCCTCGCAAATCGCCGGCAACACCCGCGAGGTCGCCCTCGACTACCTCGCCGCCGGCCTTGATCCGGCCAAATCCGTCCTCTTTATCCAGAGCCACGTCCAGCAGCACTACGAGCTGCCCCTGCTCCTCGGCATGATCACGCCCATCGGCTGGCTCGAGCGCGTCCCCAGCTATAAGGAAATGCAGGAGAACCTCGCCTCCAAAGACCTCACCACCTACGGATTCCTCGGCTACCCGGTCCTCATGGCGTCCGACATACTCCTCTACCAGGCCGACTTCGTCCCGGTCGGCCAGGACCAGACCGCCCACGTCGAGCTCACCCGCGAGGTGGCGCGCCGCTTCAACCAGTTTTACAAACGTCCCGACTCGACCGAAATCCTCCCCGAGCCCCAAGTCCTGCTGACCCCCTCGCCCAAACTCCCGGGTACCGACGGCCGCAAGATGTCCAAGAGCTACGGCAACACCATCCTCATGAGCGATCCCGAGCCGGAGATTCGCGCCAAACTCAAGCCCATGGTCACGGACCCCGCCCGCATCCGTCGCACCGACCCCGGCAACCCCGACAAATGCCCCGTCGGCGACCTCCACAAGATCTTCTCGACCCAGGAGACCCTGCAAAAGGTCTACGACGGCTGTACGACCGCGGGCATCGGCTGCATCGAATGCAAAAGCTGGGCCGCTGACGCCATCGTCTCCGCCCTCGCGCCCGTCCAGGAGCGCCGCGTGAAGTTCGAACAAAACCCGGCGCTGGTCACCGACATCTTCAACGATGGCGCACGCCGCGCAACCGCCCGCGCCGAGCAGACCATGCACGAAGTCCGCTCCGCCATGGGTCTCAATCCGACCTTGTCAGGAACCTCCGCGTAATGGCCGATCCGCAGCACAATGAAGCCCCCGCCGCTCATACGCCTGCCCGGGAGACTGCCCCGGCTTCCACCCCGGACCAACCCAGTTCCACGCACCCTTACGAAAAAACCCCCACCGACCTGCGCAAAGAGGAAGAATCGGCCTTCCCCTTCTCTGTCATCGTCGGCCAGGTCTACGAAGGTCCTTACGATCTCCTGCTCGACCTCGTCCGCAAACAGAACATCGACATCTACGACATCCCCATCGCCAAAATCACCGCGCAGTTCCTCGCCTATGTGAAGCACCTCAAGGCCTCCGACGTCGACACCGCCGGCGAATTCATCTACATGTCCGCCCTGCTCATCCACATCAAGAGCAAAATGCTTCTTCCGCGCTCGCCCGCCGAAACCGCCGAAGAATCCGAGGACCCGCGCCGCGAACTGGTCGAGCGCCTCCTCGAACACGAGCGCTTCCGCAACGCCGCGCAAATGCTCCACCAGAAACGCCAGCTCGAAGAAGCCACCTGGACCAATCCCGGCATCCGCGAATTCCGCGAAATCGGCGACGATGACCAGGAAATCGCCGCCGACACTCTCGACCTCGTCCGCGTCTTCCGCGAAGTCATCGAGCGCGCCAGGAACCGCCCCATCCTCGACGTCGAGGAAGACACCGTCACCGTCCGCCAGATGATCGACTTCGTCCGCCGCCGACTCATGATGGAAGATCGCCCCGTTGCGCTGTCGAAGCTTCTCTCCAACACTCGCTCCGTCAACGCCATCGTCGCCATGTTCCTCGCGCTGCTCGAGCTGGTTCGCCTCCAGGCCATCCTGCTGCGTCAGGACCGCAGCTTCAGCGAGATTTACATCAAGAAACACGAGCAGTTCGAACAGGCTTTCAACGAGCGCCTCAGTATTCGGGATGACTGGTCCTGACCACCCCTCCGGGACCCTCCGATCACCGATCCCGGATTGACGGTCTCCGCTCCTCGCCCCTTGGCTCCTCGCTGCCAGCGCTGCTCCGCCGATTCATCGTCTGTTAATCCGGCATTCATGCTCCTCGCAAAGAACCGCTGCTAGTTTGGGCACCTACCTCCCTACTCTCCGCAGGAGCCTCCACCTCCATGTCCGCCGGTGCCAAAATCCCTCTAGATCAGGTCGTTGAAGTCCCGGAAGTCCCGGAACACCCAGCTGCCCTCCTTCACGAGAAGATGAGCAAATCTCCCGGCGCCCTCGGGATGATCATTTTTGGCATCGCCCTCCTCGGCGGCCTCGGCTACGCGGGGTCCCAGCTCATCCACGATCTCGCGGGCACTCACCTGGCCTCCGCATGGCCGTATGCCCTGCTGGGCCTCGCGCTGTTCATCGCGCTGGGATTCGAATTCGTCAACGGCTTCCACGACACCGCCAATGCCGTCGCCACCGTCATCTACACGCATTCGCTCGAGCCTCACGTCGCCGTCGTCTGGTCCGGCCTGTGGAACCTCTTCGGCGTCCTCACCTCCTCGGGCGCGGTCGCGTTCACCATCATTTCCCTGCTGCCCGTCGAGTTGGTCCTGCAGGTCGGCAGGGGCGCCGGCTTCGCTATGGTCTTCTCCCTCCTCATCGCTGCCATCATCTGGAACCTCAGCACCTGGTGGTTGGGCCTGCCCGCCTCCAGTTCCCACACGCTCATCGGTTCCATAATTGGCGTCGGCATGGCCAACCAACTCATGAACCCCCACGCCGGCACCAGCGGCGTGGACTGGGAGCAGGCCGGCAACGTCTTCAAGGTTCTGCTGGTCTCTCCGCTGGTCGGCTTCGGACTCGCCGCCATCCTCCTGCTCGTTCTCAAGCTCGTCATCAAAAACCCCGCCCTTTACCAGTCTCCCAAAGGCACCGAGTCGCCGCCTCTCTGGATTCGCGCTCTTCTCATCCTTACCTGCACCAGCGTCAGTTTCGGTCACGGTTCCAACGACGGCCAGAAGGGCATGGGCCTCATCATGCTCATCCTCATCGGCACCGTTCCCACCGCCTATGCCCTCAACCACGCTGTCGGATTCAGCCAGACGCAGACCTTCACCACCGTCTCGCAACAGGCCGAGCAGATCTTCAATCACTACGTGTCGCCCAACGCCGTCATTGGCGACGCCCGCACCGACCTCACCGACTTCATCCGTACCAGGGATTTCAACCAGAACACCATGCTGGCTGCCCGCCAGATGGTCGAGGAAATCGACAACGAAGTCGTTATGTATAAATCGCTGAATGGCGTCCCCGCCAATCAGCAGCAGAACGTCCGCAACGACATGTACGTCGTCAGCGAGGCGTTACGTCTCATCGCGAAGTACCCCGGCAAGAATGGCGCTCCCACCTTCACCGCCGCTGAAAACAAGACCTTGGCCGCATACAAAAAGCAGCTCGACAACGCCACCAAGTTCATCCCCACGTGGGTCAAGGTCGCCGTCGCCATCGCTCTCGGCCTCGGCACCATGGTCGGCTGGAAGCGTATCGTCGTCACCGTCGGCGAAAAAATCGGCAAGGACCACCTCACCTACGCCCAGGGCGCTTCGGCTGAAATCGTCGCCGCCGTCACCATTCTCGCCGCCGACAACTTCCACATGCCCGTCTCCACCACTCACGTTCTCTCCTCGGGCGTGGCCGGCACCATGCTGGCCAACGGCAGCGGACTCCAGCTCTCCACCATCCGCAACATCGCTCTGGCCTGGGTTTTCACTCTGCCCGCCGCCGCTCTGCTCGCCGCCGGCATCTTCTTCGTGATGCGCCAGTTCATGTAATCCACACCCCATTCGGACAAACACAGCGGCGCTTTCGGTACTATCGAGAAAGCGCCGTTTTCTCTTTGCGGCGACTCCTGACCCCCACGCCTCGATGAGTCTCAAAGCCCGCATTGAAGCCGTTATCTACGCCGCCGAAGAGCCGGTAACCCTGACCCAGCTCGCCAGCCTCTTCCGCGAAGAAGCCCTCTCCGGCCGCGCCGCCCGCATCGTGCCCAACGCCGACGACGGCGGACGCTCCGAAACTGGCCTCGCCTCAGAACCCGAACTCGCTGAGTTGGCTTCGGCCCATCCAGTAGCAGCCGGCGCACCAGACTCCGAGTCTCCATCGCCTGACGTGCGCGAAGCGCGCCCCGCCGAGCGCGCAGCTCTCCGCCAGCAGGACCGCGAAGTCCGCGACGAAATCCGTCTCCTCATCGACGAGTTGATCGCCGACTACAACGCCCCCGACAGCGGCCTCGAGATTCGCGAAGTCGCCGGCGGCTTTCGCATCGGCACCCGCCCCGAAAACCACGACGCCGTCCGCGCCTTCATCAAAAC
>JASHPM010000477.1 GCA_030038115.1 Acidobacteriaceae bacterium
ATGAGGATTCGCTCTGACGCCACTGCCCCTCCAGCATTCGGCCAGGCTCCACTGCCCATTTTGTTCGGACCGCGAAGGATTCCGCTTTATCGTATCCTGGCTCTCTGATCAATAGGCCACAATTCCCGCAACCGGGACCCCGGTGGACCATTTCGGGTCACCCCTCCACGCGTTTCGCCCCTTGCCTGCCTCATCGGCCCAACAACCCCCGGGTTTAATCCCACGGGAACCTTAATTTTGCGCTAAAAAGCCCCGCCCGCTCCCTCCCCCAAACGGTGTAAATCTGCATCTAAACTTCGTGTTAAGCTTCTCCTGCCGGAGTGTGTCCCCAAAACGGCTCAAAGCATGTTGTTCGAACTCGATCGGCACATCGCGAAAATGACAGCGCGGGAAATGGCCCCGCAGAGCCTCGAACAAAGGCAGCGGGACATTTACGACAGTCACCGCCATCGCGTCTATTCCGTCTCCTGTTACATGACGGGCAGCGAGCTGGAGGCCGAGGAGATCCTGCGCGGCGCCTTCATTCGCGCCTTCCGCCAGGTCGACGAGCCCGACCACGACCTCATCGATCAGGCGCTTCTCGAACAATTGCGCGAGAGCGCCGTCCTTGTGCAGGACGAAGAGCCCTTGCCCCCGCCCGCTACCGACTCCCTTCCCCAGCGTCACAACATTCTGCGTACGGAGCTGGAAGACGCCATCCGCTGTCTGCCGTCCACCGAGCGCATCGTCTTTCTGTTCGCGGATGTCGAGGGTTATCCCGCGAATCGCATCGCGGATCTGTTCCACATGAGCAACGCCGAAGTTCTCCGCACGGCTCTCAACGCCCGCATGCGCCTGCGCGCCGAGCTGGCCGCCGCGTCCCAAAGCGAACAGCAGGCCGCCTGATCCAGGCGTCCCCGCCTTTCTTCGCTCGCCGTTCCTGATCGTCTTTCGCTAAACGCCTCTCGCTGGCTTCTCACTTGCCTTACGCGGGCTTTTCGCTGGCCTTCTGCTGCTCTCGCTCCCTCCGCCGATTCTTTGCCCAGCCCTCTTTGATCACCTGGTGCCCGCGCGCCACTGCCAGCGCGTCCGCCGGCACATCCTTCGTGATCGTCGACCCCGCTCCGATGTACGCACCCTCGCCAATCATAACCGGCGCCACCAGCGCCGAATCGCTGCCGATGAACACGCCATCGCCGATCAGTGTTTTGTACTTGTTCACCCCGTCGTAGTTGCAGGTGATCGTCCCCGCTCCGATGTTCACGCCGCTGCCAATCTCGGCATCGCCCAGATACGTCAGGTGATTCGCCTTCGACCCCTTGCCCAGATGGGTCTTCTTCGCCTCCACAAAATTACCGATGTGCGCGCCTTCGCCGATGTGGCACCCGGGGCGCAAATGCGCCAGCGGCCCAATCCGCGCGCCCCTGTCGATCAGCGCATCGGCAATTACGCACGACTGCAGGATCTCCACGGAATCCCCCAGCGTCGTGTTCTCCAGCACCGAGTACGAACGGATGCGGCAGTCGCTGCCCACCCGCGTCTCCCCCAGTAACTGCGCGAACGGCTCAATCGTCGTGTCGGGTCCAACTTCGACACGCGCATCGATGATCACTGTTTCCGGCTGCAGAATCGTCACACCCCCCGCCATCAGACGATGCGCCGTCGCCATGCGCAGTTCCCGATCCAGTTTCACCATCTCCGCGATCGTGTTCGCCCCCAGCACCTCCTCCGGCTGCGCCGCTTTGATCGCCACTACCCGCTCTCCCGCCTCGTTCAGGATGCGCGCCATATCCGTCAGATAAAGCTCTTTGTGCAGGTTGTCCGCGCGCAGCTGCCCGATGTGGCCGAACAGCGCCTCGCGCCGAAAACCGTAAATCCCCGAGTTGATCTCGTGGACATTCTCCTGCCCCGGCTCCAGCGCCCTCTGCTCCACAATCGCCGCCACCTCCGGCGCGTCAGGAGACTTGCGCAGCACCCGCCCATAGCCGAATGGGTTCGCCGGCTCCGCAGTCAGCACCGTCATCGCCGCCCGCTCGCGCAGATGAAAATCGCGCAGCGCCAGAATCGTCTCCGGCTGCAGCAGCGGCACATCGCCCGACAGCACGATCAGCTCGTCGTAGTCGCGCGTGCCCTGCTCCGCCATCTGGATCGCATGCCCGGTCCCGCGCTGCTCCTGCTGCACCGCGAACCGCACGCCCGTGTCCCGCACCGCCGCCTGCACCGCCTCCGCCTGATGTCCCACGATCACCACGATGTCATGCGGCGGCGCCACCTGCGCTGCGGCCGCAATCACATGCTTCAGCAGCGGCCGCCCGCCGATCTCGTGCAGCACCTTGGCGCGCTTCGATTTCAGCCGCGTGCCCTTGCCCGCGGCCATGATCACAATTCCCAGTCGCATTAAGCTGATGCCCCTGCTCGCGCCGTCATGAACCTCTGCGCACGCTCGTGTTGCTTTCTATAGATAAACACGTAAATCAGAGAAGAGCCGTAGTTAAGAGTCACAAGTTGCGCCAACACCAGAAAAATTCGGATCACAATCCACTCCCGGGGCCAGACAGCACTCCACATCATCACCCCAATCCACAGGAAGAACTGCGTGACCAAGCAGACCGCAACTACGAGGAACAGGAATCCAAACACGACCCAGACCAGCCAGTCAGGATGTTCAATGTAGACCGGCAGTTGGAGGATCTCCTGCATAACAATGCCAAGAACGCCGAGTGCAATCGTCACTAGAGTGAACCAGCTGCAAATCTCAAACGCACGATTGCGGGCTTTCGAGTAACGCCACCCCGACCGCTCCGGCATCGTCCCTCCTGGTGACCATTCTCTCAGACGCTACGTTCGTCCACTCTGAGTGTCAATCGTCGCGCCCACACTTATCTAAGGAATATCTGAAGTCACTGTTTTGAAGGGCGCGGCTTCCAGCCGTGCCGTAAAAGCTCGAATATGAAGTGGGCTTCAGCCCCGGAGGGATGGCTCCATGGCTGAATGGATGGTTCCTACGCGGTGCGTTGCTCCAGCGTCGGCAACGCGCGAATCGATTTGCCCGCCTTCCTCTGCGCCCGCCGAATCTCATACAGACTTTGCAGATTCAACCAGAACTCCGGCGTCGTCCCAAAAAAGTGCGCGAGCCGCAGCGCCGTATCTCCCGAAATCGCCCTGCGCCCGTTCAGAATCTCCGTAATGCGGTTGGGGGGCACGTTGAGTTGCCGAGCAAGACCTGAAGCGCTGATCCCGAGTTCTTTCAGCTCTTCGGCCAGGTGTTCTCCGGGATGAATTGCGAGCACCGCCATAAACATCTCCTTAGTGATAATCGACGATTTCCACGTCGGACGGGCCCGGTGCGCCTCGCTCCCACGTAAAGCAGATTCGCCATTGATCGTTAACGCGAATACTGTACTGACCCTTGCGGTCTCCGCGCAGCGCCTCCAGACGATTGCCCGGCAGCGCGGCAAGGTCTCGGAGGACAACGGCGGCTTCCAGTCGATCAAGCTTCATCCTCAGCGCCCGCTCGATCCCCGCGAACGCCTTGACCCTTTTGCCCTCGGCAAAATCCCGGGTTCTCTTATCCCGGTAATCCACGATCACAGATCAGCGTAAACCCCATTATGCGTTACGTCAAGCGTAACGAAGTTGGTCACGCCCCCAGGTAATCTTCCCGCCTCTGGATCAGCGCCACCGACAGCACCACGACGATCGCCACGCCCACAATTCCGCCAAAAGCCATACTCACCCGCATCAGGGGCCCCATGCTGCTCATCCACACGGCAACATTCGGCGCCGGCACCCCGATAGTCCAGTGGCCCATCACCTCCTGCTGGTACGCCATGAACCGCGTCCACATTCCCGGCGCGAGGAACGACAGATAAAAAGCAATCGTATACATTTGCCACACCACGCCCAGGTACCACGCGGCCCTCCACTTCTTCAGCAGCCCCACTCCCAAATAGATCTGCAACGCGACAAAAACGAGCGACCATGTCATCGCCGCGGAACCCCGAAGGGTCGCCCCAAACAAAAAGAGCGGCGGATGCAGGACCAGCATCATGGGAAGGCCCACGATACTGAACAGCAGCAGGCACGCCCAGACAATAATGACGATCCGCCAGCCCGGCACTGCGGCTTTCGGCGCCACGGCTCCAGGAGCCGCAGTCCGAACGTCAGCCACCACAGCCCCCGGCATCTCCACGCGACTCGCCGCCGCCCCTTCCGGCGCTGCTGGCGCCCCCGCACCCGCAAACGCCGCCCGCACCGGCGCCAGATTGAAATACACCAGCCACCACGCCCCCACCAGCGAGAAGGCCCCATAAAACGCCAGAAGGAATCCGATAAACAATCCCTGAAAGTTAACCGGCGAAGGCGCCGCCGTTGGGGGCATGGGGATCACGTTGCGCATAAAGATCATCGCAATGCACGCCACGGCGGAAAAGAAGAACAGCAGCCCGCCCAGCACCAGAATCGAGTACCGCGCCCACACCCGCATCCGCAGCAGCCCCACCACCGTCCATGCGCAGAACAGGAAGAAGCACAGCATCAGGCCCGTGGTCGCAATCATCACCCCCCGCTCCCCTGGCATCGCTGCGTTCGTCGGCATCTGCATGAAAATCGAAACGCCCACACTCGCCAGACCGCCAAAGATTCCCCCCACCGCCATCAATCCCAGGATCACCGCCGCTATGATCACTCCCGCTGGTCTGCGCATACCTGTCCTTTCCGCACCCCTGCCCGATTGCGGCATCAGCATACGCCCCCAAAACCCGCCCGCCTCCACCAAATTCCCATAATCCGGTTGCCTCCTTGCGTATACTTTCCAGTCAGCAACCCGTACGAGGCCCCGTATGCCCTGTCTTGAAATGAAAGTAGCGGCCCTGCCGCACCCCGTCCCGGCTACGCGTCTGCGCTCCCTCCTCGAAAAACCTGGTGCCGCTGTGCTCCGCCGCAATTACGTCGCCGAAGCCCCCGGACACGACGACACCCACCTCCGCAATCGCATCCGCATCGCATCCGTTCTCGCCGTCAACCTCACCGATCCTCCCAAACCCATCGACATGGCAACGCCCGACGACTACGCTGATGCGGAAGAGCCCTCCGCACCCGCCCCAGCCGAGCCGGAAGCCGATCCGCTCGCCGGCAGCTTCGCCAAAGGCCTCGAAATATGGATTGCGGATGGTGAACGCGCTGTTTGCGTGCTGGCCGATGCCGACGAGATTCCCGGAGCCCTTGCCATGTTCGACGCCTGGCTTCGCCTCGCCCGCTTTCAGCCTGCCTTCCTGCGTCTCGATCGGCGCTACGTCGGTCTCAATTACTGGTTCCGCGAAGGACTCTCCATCGCCGTTCAGGGCGATCCCGCCGAAGCGCCTCCCGAGGAAGAGACCTTCTTCGACTGCCTCGCGCCTATCCCGGAAATCGACGATTTCCGCGAACCGCGCTTCGTCGTCCGTCTTCCCGGCGACGGCCTCGCTTACTTTCACGACCTGCTCCGCTCCGCGTCCGCCTGGCTCGACGAGAATTCCTATCCCAACATCCTCGGCCCCAGATGAACCCCGCGGCGGTTGCGGGCATTCTCGCCGGCTTCTTCCTCGCCCCCTGGCAAGCCGTCCCCCCGCATGCCTTGCCCAGCCCCGGCCCCACGCAGAACTTTGAGCGCATCGAGTCTGGCGAGCTCCACACCACCGCTGGTGACACCCTCGTTTACCGCATCCGCCTGCTTCCACTCGCTTCTTTTCCCGATCTGCCTGCGCCCGTCGTTGACCAGCTCAGCCGCCGCCAGTGCATGATCCCGCAAAGCTTCGAAGCGCAGCAGCCGGAAAACGTCATCCACGGCGCTTTTCGCGCGCCCGGCTCCAGTGACTGGGCTGCGCTCTGCTCGGTTGCCGGCGCCACCACGCTCTATGTCTTCTTCGGCGGCCAGTTCGATCTCCCCATCGCCCTGCGCTCCCAACCCGATACCGCCTGGCTCGGAGCCGAACCCGGCAGCTCTGTCTTCGGCTCCTCCTGGGGCATCGCCGTTCGTTCCGCCGCGGAGATGCGCGCCTCCCCGCAGCTCCGCCACCAGGCCGCCATCGACCACGACGCCATGGATGACGCCCGCCTCGAACACTCCGTCGTCGTCCACTACTACGAGGCTGGAAAATGGCTCAATCTGAATCCCGGTGACAGCAGTGACTGGAAACTTCCGCCGCCTTCGTAGCTCCTGCTCCCGCGCAACAAGGAACTTTGGTTTTCTTGACACCCGATGCAACTAATCCCGGCATCTCTGGTCTAATGCATCGCAGCCCCTGTGGTTCTGGCTTCTCCACCCGGCTCTCCGGAACGCCCGCCTTCGCGGGAGTTTCCGCTTTGCTGGTAAGCCCGCGCCCTGCCAGGCCTGCGGTCTATTTGCCGATGAAAATCCGCCATCGCCCCCGAGCCTGCATTCACCGATGGCAGGGTTATCATGGAACGCATCGGTTCCCGTCGACTTCTCCGCTGGTATCTCGCTGCTGCGCGAAGCGATACACCATTTCCCCTCTCGCCCTTGATTAATCAAAGGATGGCCATGTTTTCCTCGATCGTTCGCACGATTCGCCCTCTCGCAATCGTCTCTGCTTCCCTCGCCCTCTCGGGCGCTGCCCTTCCGGCCCAGACCAGCCCGTCCGTCGTGCCCAGCCGCATTGTCGCTCCCATCGATGAGAACGCCCGCGTCTCGCTCCACGGCTACGTCCATCCGCTCGCCAATGCCGCCAACGACCGGGGCGTCGCGCCCGACTCCATGCCCCTTTCGCGCATCCACCTCGTCCTGTCGCGCAGCGCCAGCCAGGAAGCAGCCCTGCAGCAGTTCATCGCCGACGCCCATACCCCCGGCAACGCCAATTACCACAAGTGGCTCACCCCCGATCAGTTCGGCCAGCAGTTCGGCCCCTCCGATCAGGACATCGCCACTGTCGAATCGTGGCTCTCCTCCCATGGCTTTGAGGTCACCGGCGTCGAGCCCGGCAAGCAGGTCATCGAGTTCAATGGCAACGTCGCCCAGCTGCGCACCGCCTTTCACGCACAGATCCACCAGTACCAGGTCAACGGCAATATCCATTACGCTACGGCCAATAACCCCGACATTCCCGCCGCCCTCGCGCCCGTCGTCGCCGGCTTTGTCTCCCTCAATGACTTCCGTCCCGTAAAAACCAGCGCCCGCCTGCTCGGCACCGCCTCTTACAATCCAAAAACCGATAGGGCCACCCCCAACTGGACCTACGGCACCAGTGCCGGCGTCAACTTCGTTCTTGGCCCCGCCGATTTTGGCGTCGAGTACGACCTCCCTAACGCATCGCTGAACTCCAAATACACCGGGACCACCTACGACGGCACCGGCCAGTCCATTGCCATTCTCGATTTCTCTAACATCAACGTCGCTCTGGTGAACCAGTTCCGTTCCCTGTTCAGCCTTCCCGTTAATCCTCCCAATGTGATCATCGATGGCAATGACCCCGGAATCGATGGCATCAACGATCCCGACGGCGAATTCTTCGGCAGCTCGCTCGAGTCGTACCTCGACGTGGAGTGGGCTGGAGCCGTCGCGCCCAAAGCCACCATCGACCTCGTCATCGCCGCCGACACCGCCCTTGAGAGCGGAGGCATCCTCGCCGCCGAACACGCCGTCTTCAGCAACGTTGCTCCAATCATTAGTTCCAGCATCGACGTGGGTGGTTGCGAGGCCGAAGCCGGCTCCATCAACTCCTTTATGAACAGCCTCTGGGAACAGGCTGCCGCGCAGGGCATTACCGTCGCGGTCGCCGCCGGCGACAACGGATCGGCCGGCTGCGATGACGAGGACACTCAGCCCTATGCCGTCAACGGCCTGGGCGTCAACAGCTGGGCTTCCACCCCGTGGAACGTCGCCGTGGGCGGCACCGACTTCTACTACAGCGACTATGCCAGCAGCACCCTCCTCGGAAGCCAGCTCGCCACGTACTGGAGCACCACCCCCACCCAGAACCCCGCCGCTTCGCTTTTGCAGTACATCCCCGAGCAGCCCTGGAACGACAGCCAGTACGGGCTCGACGCCGTGAACTATTACGCGCTTACAGCGGCCACCAACATGGTGGCCGGCAGTGGCGGAGCCAGCAGTGCCGCGGTCTGCACCGCGGGCTACAGTGAGACCACCGGTGAATGCGACGGCACAACCACCGGCTACGCAAAACCCTCCTGGCAGACCGGTGCCGGCGTCCCCGCCGATGGCGTCCGCGATCTTCCCGATGTCTCTCTCTATGCCGCCGACGGCCAGAACTACAGCTTTTACCCCATCTGCGCACAGGACGGCGATTGCCAGACTCCCTCGGGTTCCAATCTGTGGCAGATCACCGCTGTTGGCGGCACCTCCGCCGCCACGCCCAGCTTCGCCGGCATCATGGCCCTCGTTAACGAAAAGTACGGCGCGCAGGGTCAGGCTGGCTTTGTTCTCTATCCGCTGAAAGCCCAGGACCCCGCTGCCTTCCACGACATCGTCAACGGAACCAATTCCGTTCCCTGCGAATCCGGCACCACAAACTGCATCGCCGTTACCAGTCCCATCACCTACGGTGGCGTTGTCGAAGGCCAGATCGGCACGGGTACCACTCCCGACTACAACGCTGCCGCCGGCTATAACCTCGCTACTGGCCTCGGTTCCGTTGACGCCGCCACCCTCCTCGCCGACTGGGGCAACGTCACCTTCAAATCCACATCCACCACGCTCACCCCGTCCGAAACGTCCTTCACCCATGGCACCATGATCACCATCAGCGGTTCGGTCACCGGCTCCACAACGCCCACCGGCTCCGTCGCGCTCATGGCGGACACGACCCTCCCGTTGCAGCAGGGCGTGGGCGACTACGCGCTGAGCAGCGGCTCGTTCTCGGCGACTAACGTCAACTACCTGCCCGGCGGAACCTATAACATCTGGGGCCGGTACAGCGGCGACGGAACCAACGGGCCCAGTACCTCGCCCAAAACGCAGATCACGGTCGCCGCTGAGCCCAGCACCACCTACTTCAACATCCTGAACACGGCTACCACCAGCTCCGGCGCCGTCGCCGTCTCCTCCGGAAACACCAGCGTCTCGTACGGCACGCAAACCATCCTCGCCGCGCAGATTTACGGCTCCACCTACTACACCAACTGCGTCAGCGCCAACAGCACCTCGGCCGCCTGCGCCTACTACACCTCTCCCACCGGCACCGTCACCTTTGCCGACAACAGCACCACCATCAACACCGCCACCCTCAACGCCGAGGGCGATGCGGAATACAACGCGCCCTTCTACGTGGGCAGCCATTCCGTCACCGCCAGTTACGCCGGAGACGCCAGCTACCAAAAATCCACGGGCTCGACGATCACTTTTACCGTCGTGAAGAATTCTCCCGATATCTACGTCGGGGCCTCGAACCCCTCATCGTCCGGCAACTTCACCTTCGTCGGTGGCCAGACGACCTACCTCGACGTTCTTGTCGAGAACAGCTCCAATGACAGCGCCGAGACCACTTACCAGACCGTCCTGGCCACCACCGTCCTCGCCCCCACCGGCAGCGTTACCGCCACCGGCCTGCCCGGCGGCACGCAAACCATTCCCCTTGTCGCCGGCGTCGATCCCGGTACTGGCCAGCCGGCCAGCGTCGCCGTTATGCCCATTGCCGCCAGCACGGCCGCCGGCAGCTATACCGTGAGCCTCAGCTACACCGGCGACAGCAATTACAACTCCGCTTCCGGCAGCGGTACCATCACCATCGTTGCTCCCACTCCTTCCACTCTCCTCACCTCCACCATCGCCGCCAGCATGACGGGCAGCATCTCGCCCACCACCACCATCACCGTCACCGGCACCGTCACCGGCCAGAGCGGCCATCCCGCTCCTACCGGCTACATCTATGTCTTCCCCTCCGGTGAGGGAACCTCCGCTGAATTCCTCGTCACCCCAGGTACCGGCGACAGCTCCACCTTCTCCGGCACTCTCAACAGCGAGAGCCTTTTCCAGGGCGGCAACGTCGTCACCCTGCAGTACAGCGGCGACGCCAACTACAACGGATCGGCGACCACCCTCAACAGCGGAAACGCAATCGCCAACCCGCTCTCCGATTTCACCCTCATCTCGTCCACTCCCCTGGTCGCCGTTCCCGCCAGCTCCAACGCCACAGCCTCCGTCTTCGTCACCCCGGTCAACGGCTTCAGCGGTACGGTCAACCTGGCTTGCAGCGTCGTCGGTTCGCCCACCGGCGTTTCCTGCTCGCTCAGCCAGAGTTCCGTTTCGCTCACTTCATCCACCAGCGCCAGCCTCGATCTGCGCAGCGTGCCTCCCGGTAACCGCGCGCGTCCCCTCACTCTCTCCCTCACCGGCGGAGGCGCGGCCCTCGCCTGCGTCCTGCTTCTCACCATTCCCGCCCGGCGCCGTGGCTGGAGGAATCTGCTCAGCCTCGTCCTCTTCGCCTGCATCGTCGGCTTCGGCTTGGGCTGCGGAGGAGGAGGTGGTGGTGGTGGAGGCTCGGGCGGCAGCGGTGGCACCGGCGGCAGCGGTGGCTCCGGCGGCTCGGGTGGCTCCGGCGGTAGTGGTTCCACCGCGCCTGTCAATCCATCGGCATCTGTGACTCTCACCGTCACCGCCGCCAGTGGAGCAACCGCCGGCAACTACAGCGTCACCGTCACCGGCACTGCGGGAAGCCTGACTCACACCCTGGGCGTTACCGCCGCCGTCCAATAACTCAACCGCATGCCCCATCCTGCCGGACTTTGGCAGGGTGGGGTAGTTCGGGTGGGGTCGTTCGCCGGAAACTGCTGCTTCCTTCGCAACTGCTGCGCCTGGCTCCCGGCTCCCCGCTCCCAGCCCCGAGCTACCGGCTACTGGCTACCAGCTTCCCGCTTCCCGCTTCCAGCTTCCCGCTCCCCGCTCCCTGCTCGGAGCTCCTGGCTACCGGCTACTGGCTACCAGCTTCCAGCTTCCTCCCTCTGTATACTGCTCTGAATTCCTTAAATAATTGAACGGAAGCGCAGCTTTTGCTGTGCCATCCGCGTTTATCTCTCCGAAAGGAAGTTTCCGGCGATGAATCCCGCCCGAGCCCGCCAACGCTATCCCCTGCGGGACCCGGCTCGCGGGTCAGAACTCCGCCCGATCCTGGCGCCGCAAACCCCGCAGCTATCCGCGCCTCCCGAACCGAAAAAAGCGCTTCTGCGCTGGTTCCACGCCCTCTGGATCCTCAGCATCCTCGCCCTCTTCTTCCTCCACTTCCCCCATCTCCTCGCCGACTTCCCCAACCACTCGCCCTGGCTCGACCCCTCCAAATACACCGACGAAGGCTGGTACGCCAACGCCGCTACGCGCCTTCACCTCACCGGCCACTGGTATCTCCGTGGCGATTTCAATCCCGCGGTCGCGCTCCCTGTCTGGCCTGCGCTCGTCGCCGTCCTCTTCCACTTCACCGGAGTCAGCCTCGCCGCCGATCGCGCCCTCTCGCTCTCCCTCTATGGAATCAACCTGCTCCTCGCTTACGCTGTTGTCCGCACGCAGGCGCGGCGATGGGTCGCCCTCCTCGCTGTCACTCTGCTGGTCACCAGTCCCTTCCTCTACGCCTTCAGCCGCCTCGCCATCCTTGAGACTCCCCTCGTCGGCTGTCTCCTGCTCTCCTGGCTCCTCGCCCTGCGACTGTCTCGCGCGCCCTCCCGCACTCAGACCCTCCTGCCGGCTGCCATCGGGCTCCTGATGTGCCTGACGATCCTCACCAAAACCACCGCCCTTTTTATCCTTCCTTCCACGCTTTTCCTCATCGCCCGCGCCTTCCATTTCCGCCGCGCTTCGCTTCGCGCTCTCACCATCGCCGCCGCCTCTGCCGCGCTGCCGTGGTGCGCCTGGTATTTCCTCCTCGTCCGTCCCCACTACCGCTACGACTACCAATACCTCTTCGATGCCAACCACTGGCCGCAACCCACCACCCTCGGCGGCTGGATCGCCGCCTTTTGGTACGCCCTGCACGGCGCGCTCTGGATTTCCCCCACCCTCTGCATCACCGCAATCGCGCTGTTGCTCCTCGCGCTCGTGCCTCTGCGCCGGATGCGCCATGTCCCTGATGTTGGAGACATGGGTATCGCCGATCGGG
This sequence comes from Acidobacteriaceae bacterium, assembly GCA_030038115.1. Taxonomy (GTDB): domain Bacteria; phylum Acidobacteriota; class Terriglobia; order Terriglobales; family Acidobacteriaceae; genus Palsa-343. Next base: position 12,078 of record JASHPM010000477.1, read on the forward strand.
AGCCGCGCAGCCAAAGCCTGTGGACCAACCCCCTCACCATCGCCTCCCTGCTCGCCGCTGCCGGATACATCTTCTTCATCGGCTGGCACAACAACCCGCAGCCCCGCTATTACGAAACCGTCCTCTACCCGCTCTGCTTCCTCCTTGCGCTCGGCGCCGCCGCCCTTTTGCACCGCTCGCGTCCGCTGCTTCTCCGCATCTGCGGAATCGCTGCGCTCGCTACCATGGCCGCCGTCTCAGTCACCGGCGTTTTTCGCATCGCCGGCTACGTGCGCCATCCTGACTACACCTTCCGCGACGCAGCTAACGGCATCACGCAATACATCGATCGCCACCCCGGCCCTCCGCGCCTTCTCCTCTCCATCAGCGGCGACAACATCGCGCTTCTCACCCACCTGCCCGCCATCTGCGACGACTATGGCGCCTGGGATCTCCCCTACCGCGTCCACATCTATCAACCCGGCTGGTACGCAACCTGGAACGAACTCGACCCCGGCACCCTCGCCGACCTCCAGACCCAGTACTCCCTCCAGCAAGTCGCCTCGTTCCCCGCTTTCGACGATCCCGATCGCAACCTTCTCGTCCTGTACCGCCTCAACCCACTCCCCGCCGCCCGCCAAACCTACGCCGCCCAGCAGGAAATCGCCGACAACGCCGGCAAATAACTCAGCGGCATCGAGCACCAGCCACCGGCTACCGGCTACCGGCTACCGGCTACTGGCTCGGTTTACCAGCTTTGTCTGCCCCTCACTTTTTTTTCTTGACACAACCGCAATCAACCCCCAATCTATAGATGGCTTAACGGCTATCGGCCAGGATGTAGTAGGGGGTTGGCATCCGGGAACCCAGGGAGAAGGGTTCCCACGGAGGCAACCACAGGTCAGCCCTCCCCCACATACCAGGCTTTCCGCAGAGGCTTCGTTTCCGAGACGAAGCCTCTCTTTTCTCCCTTAGGGCCAACCTCCCCCGCCACCCGCTTCCCGCTTGCCACTTCCCGCTTCCAGCTTCCAGCTTCCCGCTTCCCGCTGTCCTGTAACCTGTACCCTGGTATGACCGCGCACCTCTTCTCGCCTTTACAGATCGGCTCCCTCACCCTCCCCAACCGCATCGTCGTCTCGCCCATGTGCGAGTATTCCTGCGAAGACGGCTTCGCCAATGACTGGCATCTCGTCCATCTCGGCAGCCGCGCTGTCGGCGGAGCAGCCCTGGTCTTCACCGAGGCCACCGCCGTCGCCGCCGAGGCACGCATCAGCCCCCAGGATCTCGGCCTCTGGAAGGACGAGCACATCGCGCCCCTCGCCCGCATCGTCACTTTCCTGCACTCCCAGGGCGCGAGCGCCGGTATCCAGCTCGCCCACGCCGGACGCAAAGCCAGCACCTTCACCCCCTGGAAAGGCGAAGGCCTCGTTCCTCCCGATGCCGGCGGCTGGTCCAGTGTCCTCGCTCCCAGC
>JASHPM010000478.1 GCA_030038115.1 Acidobacteriaceae bacterium
GGCTTGCCATCGGGGCCGAGCACATACGCTTCGTCGCGATCCTGCGGATCTTCGAAGAGCGTGGTGATGGCATCCAGACGGAAGCCGGCGACGCCGCGCTGAATCCAGAAGCGCTCCACATCGTACATGGCTTTGCGGACAGCGGGGTTGTTCCAGTTGAGGTCGGGCTGCTGGATATAGAACCGATGGTAGTAATACTGCTGGCGCGCGGGATCCCATTGCCAGGCGGAGTGACCGAATTCCGAGAGCCAGTTGTTGGGCGGCTCGCGGTGGCCGTCAACCATCTTCGCATCGTGCCACATATACCAGTCGGCCTTGGGATTGGTACGTGAGCTGGCCGACTCTTTGAACCATGGGTGCTTGTCAGATGTGTGGTTCAGCACCAGGTCCATGATGATGCCGATGTTGCGTTCGTGCGCTTCGGCGACCAGACGGTCGAAGTCGGCCATGGTCCCGTACTGCGAATCGATAGCCGTGTAGTCGGAGATGTCGTAGCCGAAATCGACCTGCGGCGAGGGATAAATGGGCGTGAGCCAGATAGCGTCGATGCCGAGCGACCGCAGGTAGTCCAGACGCGAGGTGATGCCGTTCAGATCGCCGATGCCATCGCCATTGGAGTCCTGGAAACTGCGCGGATAGATTTCATAAATGACGGCGTTCTTCCACCAGTTGGGATTCTTCTGATCAGGTGCCCCGTTGAGCTGCGCGCTGAGACTTGCGCCGAAAGTGAGCGCGAAGACGACACAAGAAAACCTGCGGGCCGCTGCTTTCATTGGGTCAGCTCCTCATCGACAACACAGTAGCCACCACCTGGCTGGGACAGATGGAGCCTGCCAGGCGAGAATGCTAACACGTTGCACGAACTCATTGTGGCGGGAGCTGCGCCAGATTGGCGCGAGCCTGCGCGTCGTCGGGCGCGAGCTTGAGCGCATGCTGAAAATCAGCTCGCGCGTCGTCGGGTTTTCCGGCGCGGGCTTCGAGAACACCGAGATTGTTCCAGCCATCCGCGTCCTGCGGCTGCAACCGCAGGGCCTCATTCTGTTCGTCAATCGCCTCCTGCAACTGGCCGCTTTCGGCCAGAAGCTGGGAGAGCAGCGCGTGCAGGTCGGCGCTTTTTGGCGCCAGGCGCGTAGCCTCGCGCAGCTGATGCAACGCGTCACCCGTTCGTCCCGACTGTGCCAGGGCCATGGCAAGCCTTTCGCGGGTGTCGACGTCGCCGGGATTCTCACTGGCAGCGGCGGAGAGAGGATCGATGGCGTCCTGGGGCCGGCCTGAGGCGATTGCGATCTCACCGAGGTGGTAGTGTGCAGTGAAATTCTGCGGGTCCAGAGAGAGCGCACTCCGGAATTCCATCTCGGCTTCCGCGTCACGCCCCTCGCCAGTCAGCGCCACCCCCAGCCCGCTGCGGGCAGCCGCGTCGGCTGGGCACGATGCCAGCATTTCTCGAAACTGATGTTCCGCCTCCTCAAAGACAGCGTGTCTCAGCTCTGTGCTTCCCAGATTGAATCGCGCGTCGCAGTTGCCAGGGTCAGCTGCAAGGGCTTGTCGAAACGCCTCCTCCGCCCCTTCTGCGTCCCCGGCCTTGTCCAGCGCGGCCCCCAGGCTGTTGAGTGTGCGGGCGTCGCCCGGACTGGCGCTCAGCAGTTTGCGATAGGCGGCCGCGGCTTCGCCGTATCTTCCCAAACCGGCCAGCGCCGAGGCAAGGTTATACAAAGCTATGGAGTCTCCTGGCTCTCTGCTGAGGCGGTGTTCCATCCACGCCTCCTCCAGCAACAGTCGCGGATCGGGGCTTCCCTGGGGGACGTCGACCGGCAAAACCTGGATCCACAGATGCGCCATTTCGTCCACGGAACGATTGCCGGCCCGCACACGGATCGGCGGCGAGTTTGGGTTGTGGATGTTCTCAGCCGAGTTGTCATAAACGTAGTGCATATGCACGACCGACCCACGCGGCAGAAAGACAGGATTGCGGTAACGATAGACGGACTGGCGATCAATATCCCAGTTGGGAATGCGGATGAGCCACTTCTTTTTTCCGTTTGGCAGGATCGCCCAGCCTTCGAGCACGTGGCCCAGGTAGTGAGCGTGAGGATAGATGCCCAGCACCTCCACGTCCACGGGAAGCGTTAGCTCGTCGTGCACCACAAAATCGCGATCGCCCGCCGGGATGTCGAGGTCCCGGTCGTCGTCCAGCTGCAGCAGCATAGGGTGGCTGGTGGCCGGTTTGTCGGCGAAATACAGCCCAATCTGCGCGTCGATGGTCTCCGTTTTGCCGCTCGGTTTCAGGTGCATGTTGAGAATGAGATCGTTGCCGGGATCGAGCCGCCACGGCATTCCTGGCGGTTCCACCAGCACCGGCGTGTCCGGCTTCCAGAAAAGAAAATGACTGTCGGGATCGAAAGTATTGCCCGCATCGAGTTCCAGTTCCATGCCCGGCACTCCATCCTTCCATTCACCGGGGTGCTGGCGCCGGAAAGACGCGGTGCGGTCGATCAGGACGTTGGCGTGGTGCACCACCTGCGGCGTCCCGGGCAGGATCTCCATGGCGCGGATGAAGTGGGTTTGCGTGAGCGGATACGGCAGGATGAAGTTGCGAAACACGTCGGTGCCGGAAGCTTTCAGAGTCCAGGGACGCTGCACGGAGAGGATCAGGTCGGGCTTGCCCATCTGCCAGGTGGCGTCGTAATGGGGCGGGGGCGGAGTTTCGGCTGGATTGCCCTCGGGCATTCCGGACTCGATCCACTTTTTTATGAGCGCGAGATCTTCGTCATTCAGCCGGCGGGCATCCGCAAAATCCCCATAGCCGGGCGCAGGGAGCCACGGCGGCATGAAGCGCGACTGCGTGACATCGAGGATTTGCGGTCCGTGACGGCGCGCCTCGCCATAAGTGAGCAGGCTGAAAGGTCCGGCTCCCCCCGGGTGATGGCACATGGCGCAGTTACGATAAACAATCGGTGCGATCTGGCGGCTCCAGGTCACCGGAACTTCCGCAGCTCGCATGG
>JASHPM010000479.1 GCA_030038115.1 Acidobacteriaceae bacterium
GCGCAGCTCTCCGCCAGCAGGACCGCGAAGTCCGCGACGAAATCCGTCTCCTCATCGACGAGTTGATCGCCGACTACAACGCCCCCGACAGCGGCCTCGAGATTCGCGAAGTCGCCGGCGGCTTTCGCATCGGCACCCGCCCCGAAAACCACGACGCCGTCCGCGCCTTCATCAAAACCCTCAAGCCCCCCCTTAAGCTCTCCCTCCAGGCGCTCGAAACTCTTGCCGTCATCGCCTACAAGCAGCCCGTCACCGCCCCGGAAATCGGCGAAATCCGCGGCGTCGACTCCTCCGCTGTCCTCGGTTCTCTCATCGCGCGCAGGCTCATCACCACCGCCGGCCGCAAACAGGTTGTCGGCCGCCCCATCCTCTACAAAACCACGAAAGAATTCCTTCTCCGTTTCGGCCTCAAGGACGTCAACGAACTCCCCTCCATCGAGGAATTCGAAAAAATGGCGAGCGAACTCGCCGAGCCAGAAGAGGAAACGGGAGCAGCGTCCGAAGCAGAGCTCCCCTTCGCCCAGGACGAAATCGCCCCCCTCGAAGAAGACGTGGAATCGTCAGACGACCCCGGCTCCGCCGCGGACGCCCCCACCTCCGAGGTCGACGTCGCCGAACACGCCGAGAAGTTCCACTCATGACCGAACCCGCATCAGACGCTTCGACCCGGCGCGCTGACCTCGGCGCAAATGGGCTGGAGCGTCTGCAAAAAATCATTGCCGCTGCCGGCATCGCCTCGCGCCGCAAGGCCGAAGAACTCATCGTCGCCGGACGCGTTCAGGTCAACGGCCAAACAGTCACTGCTCTCGGCACCAAAGCCGACCCCGCCCGCGACCACATCCGCGTGGATGGCAAGCTTCTCCACGGCGCCGAGCGCCACCGCTACTTCGTCCTCAACAAGCCGAGGGGCTACGTCACCACCGCCAGCGACCCCGAACACCGCCCCACTGTCATCGACCTGATCAAAAGCGGCGAGCGCCTCTTCCCCGTCGGCCGTCTCGACTACTCCAGCGAAGGCCTGCTGCTCATGACCAACGACGGCGAGCTCGCCAACGCGCTCACCCGCGCCGCAGCTCGTGTCGAAAAAACCTACCTCGTCAAAGTCAGCGGCAAACCCTCCAGCTCCGCGCTCAATCAGCTCCGCCACGGCGTCATGATCGACCGCGACACCCAGATCCGCAATCTGGCTGGGAAACCGGGCGCACCCCCGCGCCGCACCAGCGGCCGTGTCATGACCGCCCCCGCCCGCATCCGTCTCCTCCGCGACGCCGACAATCCCTGGTACGAAATGATCCTTATCGAGGGCCGCAATCGCGAAATTCGCAAGATGTTTGAGGAAATCGGCCACCACGTCGAAAAGATTCGCCGCGTCGGCTACGGCCCGCTCGTCCTCGATGTCGAACCCGGCCGCTCCCGCGAGCTCACCCCTGACGAACTCACCCAGCTCCGCCGCGCCGCCCAGGGCAAATCATCGAAGGCCGTCGTGGAAACTACGGCCCCAGCCCGCAATCGGCCACCCCGCCCGCGGACTCAACGTACTCCTTTCAGCGGTTCTCCCGGACCCGGCCGCCCACGCCGCAACCAGCGGCGCGGCATTCGCTGAAGCTACATTGGAGAAGCGCCGTGCCCTCAGCTACCGCATCTTTGCGATTCACGGCGCCTCACGCGCCCGCTCGCGCGCCGTCAACAGCGCAATCGTCAATCCGATGCACAGCAGCAGCGCCAGCACGCCGCTGATTCGCGATGACAGCGTCATTGCCGCTCGCGCATGCGGAACCCGCGTCAGCGGAAGCACCGCCAGGTTCATGACCAGGTACACCACCGCGCCGTAAACCAGCCCGCACATCACTGGCCTCCGAGCCAGGACTCCCCACCACCGGCTCGCCCCGTAATAAACGGCGGTCCAGATCAGCGCAATCGAGTAGTGGATCCCCGCGCCCAGCACAACCGACATTACCCCCGCGCTGAACGCCCACCTCCCCGTCAGCCCGCTCGCGATGTACTGGAAGATCATTATCGGCGTGATATGCCGAAACGCGTTGAAGATCAGATTTTCGGAGATATCGAGCGTGCCCGCGATCAGCCCAATCCGCACCACGCTGCTCACTGCGTTCGCCATCGCCGGATTTTAGCGGTTGGCCGGGCCTCCCATCCATGACCACTTGCCCCCGCGCGATCACCGGCTATCCGGTCCCCTGGCTACCGGCTATAGGCTACAGGCTGTTTCTACTCCCTGCCTTCCAGGTCCCCGCCAAACTTCGGAATCCCGAAGTGCCCGCGCAGATGCAGCAGGTCCAGCGGGCTGATCGTCCCGTCGATCACCACCACATTCACGTTGCGCTGGTTCGCCACCAGCACCACCATCCCGTCGAAATTCCCGTGATCCATCCGCACGAAAACATCTGTCCGCGTCAGATCGAATGGCTTCTGTGGCGCCGCAGTCACTGGCTGGCCAGCCGCATCGGTTGTCGCCACCACCGGCGGACGCGTCTGCTTCGTCACCAGATGATTCCACCCGCTCCCCGAGTACTGCGCCCGCACCGCTTCCAGCGCCGCCGGATCATACGTCACCGCCGCGGAATATCGGAAATTGTGCACCGTAATACTCTTCAGCCTGGCAATGATCGGCCGATCCTCATCCGGCATGATCTGGCTCGCCGCCTTCAGCATCGACTCGTCAAACGTCATTTCGGAGTGCAGCGTCGCCCGCGCCGCCAGTGCATCCATCCCCTGCGGCGCCAGCGGAACGTCCTGAGCCCGCATCATCGGGAAACAAACCAGAGCGGCGGCGGCGAACACAGCTATCCTGCGATTTGTCATATCCCCTCAGACGCAAGTATCAGGAAAAAGTGGCGCACCAGCTCCTGGCTCCAAGCTCCCAGCTACAGGCCACCGGCTACGGGCTGTCGTTACACCCACTCTCCTCCACGCATCACCGGCTCCGCGCCGCCGGTCGCCGTAATCCCGTCCACATCCACCTTGCCCGATCCAATCATCCAGTCCACATGGATCAGGCTGTCGTTCGCGCCCTTCGCCGCCAGCTCTTCCGGCGTCAGCTTGTCGCCGTTCTTCAGACAGCTCGAGTACGCCTGTCCCAGCGCGATGTGGCAGGCCGCATTTTCATCGAACAGGGTATTCAGAAACAGCATTCCGCTCGCCGCAATCGGCGACGAATTCGGCACCAGCGACACTTCGCCCAGCCGCCGCGCTCCCTCATCGGTCTCGATCATCCGCTGCAGCACAATCTCGCCCTCCGCGGCATGCGCCTCCACAATTTTCCCGCCCTCAAACCGCACCCGAATTTCCTCAATCAAGGTCCCCTGGTAGGACAGCGGCTTCGTGCTCCGCACCGTCCCCTCCACGCGATCCTTGTGCGGAGTCGTGAACACCTCTTCCGTCGGCATGTTCGGAATGCAATAGCGCCCGTTGCCCGCCGTCGTCCCGCCACCCAGCCACAGATGATCATCCGCCAGACCCACCTTCAAATCCGTCCCCGGCCCTTTGAAGTGCAGAGCCGCATATCGCTTCGCGTTCAGCCGATCAGCGCTCGCGTGCAGCTTTTCATCGTGCTTCTTCCATGCCGCTACAGGATCCGTCTGGTCAGCCCGGCTCGCCGCAAAGATTGCATCCCATAATTTTCTGAGCGCTTCATCCGCCGGTAAATCCGGAAACATTGCTGCTGCCCACACCGGCGTGCCCGCCGACACAATCGTCCAGTTGATCTCGTGCCGCGTGATCAGCTCCAGCGCCGGCCGGTACGCCTTCGACATCGCGCGATTCGCCCGGCTCACCTTCTCCGGATCCTCCCTGGAGAGCAGCGTCGGATTGGCGCTCGCGATCGCCAGCCGCGCCGCCCCGCTCTTGTACGCCGCCGCCATCCCTTCGTAGAGCCACGCCGCCGCCGCGTCGAACGTCGCATCCGCGCCGTACTGGTAGCGCAGCAGGGTCGAGGCATCGTCGGTAAACAGCGTTGTCACCAGCGATGCGCCTGCCCGATAGGCATGTTCGGTAATCCGCCGCACCAGCGGCAGCGCGTCCACCGACGCCGTCATCACTACTTCCTGCCCGGGCGCAAGACCCAGGCCGCACTTGACCGCGACCTCGGCCAGCCGGTCGAGTTTCGTTTCAAAATCCTGTGTCGTCGTCGGAGTTTCAGCTATCGCAGCGCTCATACTTTCCATTCTCAGGCCCGAAGCTGTGCAATGGCAACGCGCGGAATCCCCTGCAGATCACTGCGGAATTCCACCCCATCCCAACCCACTATTAATTCCGCGACAGCCTCCCGCTGCCCATGTCCAATCTCCATCACCAGCCACCCCCCTGGAACGAGCGCCTCCCGCGCCTCCGGAATCAGCCTTCGATAAACCTCGAGCCCCGTCGGCCCCGCAAACAGCGCCCCGCGCGGCTCGTATTTCCGCACCTGCGCCTCCAGAACCTCACCCTCCGCCACATACGGCGGATTCGACGCCACTACGTCGAACCTCTCGCCTCGCACAGCCCTCAGTAAATCCGATTCGAGAAACCGCATCCGGTCGGCGACCTTATGCCGCTCCGCATTTTCCCTCGCAACTCTGAGCGCCGCCGCCGAAAGATCCACCGCCGTCACCGTCGCCTGGGGCAACGCGTGGGCCAGAGCCACCGCAATCGCTCCCGACCCCGTCCCTACATCGCAAATCCGCAACATCGCATCGTGTGCAATTCGGTCCAGCACAGCCTCGACGACGTGCTCCGTCTCCGGCCGCGGAATCAGCACGTCCGGCGTCACGCGCAACATCAACCCATAGAATTCCACCTCGCCCAGGATGTACTGCACCGGCTCCTGCCGGGCCCGCCGTGCAATCCAGCCATCGAATCGCGTCAGCTGCTCGGGCGCAACCTCCGCCCCCAGATGGGTCATCATCCACGCCCGATCCCGCCCCAGCGCACGCATCAGCAACAGCTCGGCATCCCGCCGTGCGGTCGGCAAATCAGCCAACCGTACAGCGCTCGTATCCAGAATCTGTCTGAGTTTCTCCGCAGGCATTGAAGTTCGATCTACTCTTGCGCCGGCGCCAGCACACCAATATCCGCCCATCCGAACGCCACTTCCGGCAGCGTCACCCCGCCAATTTCGATTCCCTGCTCGGCTACCCTGACGCCGCCCATCCATTCGTAAAACCCGCACGCCGGATTCTCCTGGAGCGCCCACACCACCAGGCTCTGAAACCCCTGCTGACGGAACGCCCGCGCCGCGCGCCGCATCAGCTCTGCCCCCGCACCCCGCCCCTGGTGCGTCACCAACAAATAAATTGCCGCCAGCTCCGCATCGAACCCATCCACCGGATGCAGTGGTGTGCCTCCGGCCGCAAATCCAAAAATCCCCGCCTCGTCTTCGGCCACCAATACCGTCGCGGACTTCTCCTCCAGCCGCACCCTCCACCGTGCCGCTCCATCTTCGACCCGCAGTCCATCGATGTAACTCTGCGGAATGATCCCGGGATACGTCGTCTTCCAGCTCTCGAGATGCACCCACGCAATCGCGTCCGCATCTCCCGGCACCGCATCCCTGATCTTCATGAGAAATCTTCCTTGTCGGGCAACGTTACGTTGCCTCTGCACTGGCTACTGGCTTCCTTACGCCACGGTCTCCGCCTCGGACTTCAGCCGCTCGGCGTTAAAGTGTGCAATCAGCGCGTCGATCACCGGCTGCAGCTTCCCTTCCATAATCTCCGCCAGCTGATGGATCGTTAGCCCGATCCGGTGATCCGTCAGCCGATTTTGCGGAAAGTTGTACGTCCGAATCTTCTCGCTGCGATCGCCACTCCCCACCTGCTGCTTGCGCTCCTTCGCCAGCGCCGCCTGCTGTTTCTCCATCTCCATTTCATAGAGGCGCGCCCGCAATACCCGCATGCCCTTTTCGCGATTCTTGATCTGTGACTTCTCATCCTGGCAGCTCACCACCGTATTCGTCGGCAAATGCGTAATCCGCACTGCCGAATAGGTCGTGTTCACACTCTGTCCGCCCGGCCCCGACGAACAAAACGTGTCGATGCGAATGTCCTTCGCCTCGATCTTCACGTCCACTTCCTCGGCCTCCGGAAGGACCGCCACCGTCACCGCGCTCGTGTGCACGCGCCCCTGCGTCTCCGTCGCCGGAACCCTCTGCACGCGATGCACCCCGCTCTCATATTTCATCTGCGAGTACACGCGATTCCCCTCGATAATCGCGATTACTTCCTTCAGCCCGCCCACCGACGACTCCGACGACGATAGCACCTCCACCCGCCAACGATGTTGCTCCGCAAACCGCGAGTACATCCTGAAGATTTCCGCCGCAAACAACGAAGCCTCATCGCCGCCCGTTCCTGCGCGAATCTCCAGCACCACGTTCTTCTCATCGTTGGGATCCTTCGGCAGCAACAGCAGCTTCAGATCCTCTTCGATCTGCGGTTCCCGCGCCTCCAGCGCCACCAGCTCTTCCTGGGCCATCGCGCGAATTTCAGCATCCGGCTCATTCAGCATCGCCCGTGCATCGGCGATCCCCGTCTTCACCTGCCGGTATTCTCGAAACTTCTCCACCACCGGCTCCAGATCCCGATGCTGCTTCGCAATCTTCTGATACTTCTCGTGATCGCTCAGCACTTCCGGTTCAGCGAGCTGCCGCCCCAGTCCCTCATAACGAGCTTCAATTTGTTCGAGACGTTCAAACATACAATCCTCCCGGCTCCGAAGCCGGCCTTAGTGCAAATAAAGTTGATTCGGGAAAAGACGCAGCCAGGCGCGAGCGGCAGGAGCCGCTAGAGAAGGACGCCGATGGGAAACATCTGCCGCATCACTTTTATTATAGCCACACACCGGTCGCCGACCTTGGCTGCAATCCCATAGAATCTCTCACCCAGGAGGAGATCTCGTGGCAAATGCTAAGGAAAGAGCGAACTCCGGAGCGGCATAGCCAACGTTCTGACTTGCGAGCTCAATGTCGCATGCACTACACTGTAGTGCATGAAGACCGAAGTCTACAGCTGGCGCGTCTCCTCCGAGCTCAAGCAGAAGCTCGAGCGCGAAGCGCGCCTCCGCAAGGCCTCCGTCTCTTCCATTCTCGACCTCGCTGCCCGGGAGTGGCTCGCGAAGAGCCGCAAAAGCATCGCCGACGACGAGGAACAGAAGCGACTCCACGCCGCCATCGAACCCTTGATCGGCTCAATCTCCGGCGCCGATCCATATCGCTCCGAGAGAGTCGGCGAGATCGTCCGCGAACGCCTGAGACGCCGCTATGGCCGTCGACCGTAAGCCCGATACTCTGGCCGATACCGGCGCGATCCTCGCCGTCCTCGACCAGGATGACCGCTGGCATCCCCTCTGCTCCGACACCTTCGGCCAACTCCACCTTCCTATGCTCACCTCCGAAGCCGTTCTCACCAAACTGTTTCATCTCTTCGCGAAGACACCCCACGAAATCCGTTCCGCCTGGGACTTCATCCGCTCCGGCGCGCTCGCCCTAGCCACGCTCTCCGAGCCCGAGCTCCCCCGCCTCCACGAACTCATGTCCCGCTACTCCGACCATCTCATGGATTTCGCTGACGCGACCCTCGTTTACCTCGCCGAACGCGAATCCATCTCCACCGTCTTCACCGTCGACCACGCCGACTTCTCCACCTACCGCATCGCCGGCCGCCGCCGCTTCCGCATCCTCCCCACAGAACACCCCTCGCGATAAGCCGGGTTCCAGCCTCCGGCTGCTGGCTACCGGCTGGTCCTGTACGCTGAACGCTGAACGCTGCTTTTATGTCCCTCTTCCTCCAGTTCGCCGAGCTCTGCGACGCCCTCGCCGCCACCACGAAAAAGCTCGAAAAACGCGCCTTCATCGCTGACTACCTTCGCATCCTTCCCATCGACGACGCAGGGCGAGCCGCCCTCTGGCTCTCCGGCACGCCCTTCGCCGAAACCGACGCGCGAGTCCTCTCGATCGGCGGGGCCCTCCTCAGCAAAGCCGTCGCCGAGCTCTCCGGAGCCACTCCGCAAACCATGTCCGTCGCCTATCGCCGCTATGGCGACTTCGGTGCCGCTGCCGCTGACCTCCTTTACGGCCACGCTCCCACTTCAGCCACCATCACCCTGGCCGACATCGAATCGGCCCTCGCCGCCATCGCCGAAGCCCGCGGACCCGACCCCAAACTGCGCCTGCTCCTCGATCTCCTCGCCCGTGCCACCCCCGACGAAGCCAAATACCTCATCAAGCTCGCCACCGGCGACATGCGCACCGGCGTCAAACAATCCCTCGTTGAAGAGGCCATCGCCGAAGCATTTTCCGCCCAGCCAACAGCGGTCCGCCGTGCCAGCATGCTCCTCGGCTCTCTGCCCGAAGTGGTCGCCCTCGCCGCTGCCGGCCGCCTCGATCAGGCGCGTATGAAGCTCTTCCACCCCATCGGCTTCATGCTCGCCAGCCCTGTCGCCACCGCCGAAGAAGCCATCGCCCGCTTCACCGAAGAAATCGCCGAGCAAACTGATCTCGCGCCAGGCGCTAACCGCGAGGGAATCCGCGCAGTTCAACTCGAAGACAAATTCGACGGCATCCGCGCCCAACTCCATGTCGAACCCGCCGATTCAGGAGTCTCCGGCCCTAACCAGTCAGCCCGGGTCGCGCTCTACTCCCGCAATCGCGACGACCTCACCGAGTCCTTTCCCGACCTGGTCGAAGCCTTCACCGCCATCGGCGAGCCCGCCATCCTCGACGGCGAAATCCTCGCATGGAACCCCGCGGCCCATCGCGCTTTCGCCTTCTCCACACTCCAGCAGCGCCTCGGCCGCAAACGCGTCACCGCCGAAATGCTCCGCGACCTCCCCGCCGTCCTCATCGTCTTCGACATTCTCTACCGCCGCGACCAGCTGCTCCTCGAGCGCCCCCTCGCCGAACGCCGCCGCCAGCTCGAAGACTTCGCCGCCCGCTGGTCCCCAGCGACTGCTGCCACCGAACGCACCGGACAGTCGGACCTCTTCGCCGACCGCGCCGAGAAGGCTCGCGCCGAGAAGGCCTTCCCGCGCCTTATCCTCGCCGCCGCCACGCACCTCTCAACCGGGCCCGACGCGTCAGCGCAACTTGACCAGGCATACCTCGACGCCCGCGGACACGGCAACGAAGGCGTCATGATCAAATCCCTCTCCAGCCTCTACCAGCCCGGCCGCCGCGGCTTCGCCTGGCTCAAGCTCAAGCGCGAACTCGCCACT
>JASHPM010000480.1 GCA_030038115.1 Acidobacteriaceae bacterium
TGTAATGATCCGGCTCGGCTTCACGCCCTTCCGCACCAGTTCCATCGCCAGCCGGCCCGCTTCGCGCGACGCGATGAGTTTCTCCCCGAGGAACGCCGGTACACCCGACAGCCCAATCGGCGAAATCCCGAGAAATTCGCATGCCATCGCCATCGTGTTCGCGGTGAACTGCCCGCCGCACGCGCCCGCCCCCGGACACGCGTTTGCTTCGACAGCCTCGAGCCCCGCATCGCTCAGCTTTCCCGCCGCATGCGCGCCCACCGCCTCAAAAACATCCTGCACCGTCAGGTCTTTCCCGTTCAGGTGCCCCGGCGCAATCGATCCGCCATACAGCATCAGCCCAGGAATATCCAGCCGCGCCAGCGCCATTACCGTCCCCGGCATGTTCTTGTCGCATCCGGCAATCGCCACCAGCCCGTCGAACTGATTGCCGCGCGTGACGAGTTCCACGGAGTCGGCAATCACCTCGCGGCTGATCAACGAGGCCTTCATCCCCTCGGTGCCCATCGTGATCCCATCACTGATGGTCACCGTGTTGAACTCCATCGGCGTCCCGCCCGCCTCGCGAATCCCCTCCTTTACCGCCTCGGCGATCGTGCGCAGATGGAAATTGCACGGCCCAATCTCTGTCCACGTGTTCGCGATCCCGATCAGCGGCTTCGCCAGGTCCTCGCGCGAGAAGCCCACCGCGCGAAACATCGCCCGTGCCGCCGCCCGGTTCGGCCCCTCCGTCAGCGCAATCGAATACAGCTTCCCGCTGGATTTTCCGTTGCTCGTCATGTTGTCTGTCTCACTCTGGATTGAATCCTCCCGCGGCTCAGAGACCACACCGCAACGACAAGGAGCGCAGATCCGACGAAGCGATGCCCATCCCCAACGATTTCGACCATCAATCCTGTCGTCATTCCCAGACCGCTGGCCAGGCTGAAAGGAAAAATATGGGCAATCTGTTCAGGATTCCTGAACACTCTAGTGGCCGTAGCATTGAAGGCCCAGAGAAGAGAGGGCCAAATCACAAGTGCAACAATTAGCCACGCAAAAGTTCGCTCCCCGGTTCGCGCCAACCTCCAAAGCAAAAGCCATGCCAACACGAAATACAGCAGGAGCGTGCCAACAGGAAGAATGTCGGGCAATGCCAGAGCGATCATGCGTTCGCCACCCCTTCCGTTCTCGGCCTCACCCAGAACGCCGCATCGTGCTGCTTCTCAAATTTGTCCAGAGCCTCCGCGTGCCGCAGCGTCAAGCCAATATCGTCGAGACCCTCCAGCAGACAATCCCTGCGGAATGGATCGATGGCGAAGCTGGTCTCGAACCCCTCGGCGTCCCGAATCGCGTTTTCTTCGAGCGACACCGTCAATGTGTAACCGTCACGGTTCGCTGCCCGATCCAGCAGCGTCTGCACCTGCTCTTCCGGCAGCGTGACCAGCAAAATTCCGTTCTTTCCCGCGTTCGAATGGAAAATATCCGCAAACGACGGTGCAATCACGCAGCGAAATCCGTAATCGCTCAATGCCCACGCCGCATGCTCGCGCGAAGACCCGCATCCGAAATTCTTCGCCGCCACCAGAATCCGCGCGCCCTGGTACCGCGGATTGTTCAGCTCGAACGCAGGATCCTTCCGCCAGTCGAAAAACAGAAAATCCTCATAACCCGTGCGCTCGATCCGCTTTAAAAACTGCTTGGGAATGATCTGGTCGGTGTCCACATTCACCCGATCCAGCGGCATCACCGTCGATGTGAGTTTGCGAAACTTCTCCATTGGAAACCCTCTGCTGAAAACTACCCTTGCGTGCCAGTGAATCTCCGAGCCGACCCTCGCTGACCGGACTTTCGCCGACCGCCTCTCACCTGACCGCCTTACCGCCGACCGCTTCTTCGCTGGCGTTGAACTCCCACGTCCTCACGTCCGTAAAGTGTCCCTTGATCGCCGCCGCCGCCGCCATCATCGGACTCACCAGATGCGTTCGCCCGCCCGCGCCCTGCCGTCCCTCAAAGTTCCGGTTGCTTGTCGAGGCGCACCGTTCGCCCGGCTGCAGAATGTCGGGATTCATCCCCAGGCACATCGAGCACCCCGGCTCCCGCCACTCAAACCCCGCCTCGCGAAAAATCTGGTCCAGCCCTTCCCGCTCCGCCTGCGCCTTCACCAGCTGCGATCCCGGCACCACCATAGCTCGCACCTTCGCGTGCACACGATGACCGGCCACCACCTTCGCCGCCGCCCGCAAATCCTCAATCCGCGAATTCGTGCACGACCCGATGAACACCCGATCAATCGCGATCTCCTCCATCGGCGTCCCTGGCTTCAGGTCCATGTACTCCAGCGCCCGCGTGAAGGCCCGCCGATCCGCATCGCTCTTCGCGCGAGCCGGATCAGGCACAGTAGCTGTTACAGATACCACCATTCCCGGATTCGTCCCCCACGTCACAAATGGTTCCAGTTCCACTGCCGGAATCGTTAGCTCCCGATCGAACTTCGCGCCGGGATCCGTCGCCAGCTTCCGCCACTCCGCTACCGCTTCCTCCCACTTCGCGCCCTGCGGGGCAAACGGCCGCCCCTTCAGCCACGCAAACGTCGTCTCATCCGGCGCAATCATCCCCGCACGCGCCCCGGCCTCGATGCTCATATTGCAGATGGTCATCCGGCCTTCCATGCTCAGCGAACGAATCGCCGAACCCGCATACTCAATCACGCAGCC
>JASHPM010000481.1 GCA_030038115.1 Acidobacteriaceae bacterium
CGCGACGAGGCCGATGCGTATCTCGCGAATTTTCTGAAGACGCACCTCGCAACGGCGGATGCGAACGACTTCCTCTACGCGTTCAATGCGTCGCGCAACTACGATCCCTCGGCGAAGCTGGAGACGATCACAGTGCCGGTGATGGCGATCAATTCGGCGGACGACTTTATCAATCCACCCGAACTGGACATCATGCCAAAGATGATCAAAAGGGTGCAAAAAGGCTCGTTTGTGCTGCTGCCCATCACCGAACAGACACGCGGACACGGCACGCACACCATGGCTGCCATCTGGCAGGAATATTTGGCAGCGCTGCTCGAGGAGTCTGCGCACTGAAGGGCGGCGTTATACTCGGTTTCACTCCAAAAACCGAGGTGCATCGATGGCTTTCCTTTCCCAGGGCCGGCTGGCGGGATTCGCGTTATTCGTAGCAGCAGCAAGCACAATTTCCTGCGTGTGCATCGCGCAGGAGAAACCAGGCGAAAAAGGCGGCGAAGCCAAATCGGCGGCCACCGCTCCGTCGACGGTCGCCGTCCCCGATTCGACCACTGAGGGCACAGTGACGGTTGGCGGACAACCAATCGCGTATCGGGCGGTAGCGGGAACGATCACCATAGGCGCGACGGACGCGCAGGACGCAACCCTGGCTTTCGACGGGAGCCTGCTGCCGGACTCCGGCGTGAAGCCGCCCACCGATCCCGCCGAAGCGCCCGCGACGGCGCGCATCTTCTACGTCGCATACTTCAAAAAGGACACAACCGACGAGACACACCGGCCGGTGATGTTCATCTACAACGGTGGACCGGGCTCAGCGACCATGTGGCTGCACATGGGGACGTTTGGGCCGAAGCGCATCGTTCTGCCCGATGCTGACCATCAGGAGGGCGCGCCCTACACCATCGTCAGCAACCAGTACTCGCTGCTCGACGCCAGCGATCTGGTGTTTATCGATGCGCCGGGTACAGGATTCAGCCGCACTTTTGGCAAGGACCGGGCGAAGGCGTTTTATGGCATCGATGCCGACGGGCAGGCGTTCAATCATTTCATTCGCAAATTCCTGACCAAGTACGGGCGCTGGAATTCGCCGAAGTATCTGTTCGGGGAGAGCTACGGAACGCCACGCTCTGCGGTGCTCTCCGCCGATCTGCAGGGCGTCGATCTGAACGGGATCATTCTGCTGTCGCAGATTCTCAGCTTCGACAATTCGATCGACGAGCCCACCAGGAATCCGGGTGTGGACCAGGCGTATGCGCTGGCGCTGCCCACGTACGCCGCCACGGCGTGGCACTTTCATAAGCTGCCCAACCCGCCGCCGGCGCTCCAGCCGCTTCTCGACGAGGTGGAGAAGTACGCGCTGGGTGACTACATGGACGCCCTGCTGCAGGGCAGCGAACTTTCCGACACGGCAAAGCAGGCGGTGGCGGAGAAGCTGCACGGCTATACAGGGCTGCCCGTGGATTATCTGATGCGGGCGAATCTGCGCGTAAACGGCGGCGACTTCTCTAAAGAGCTCAAGCTGGACGAGGGAACTACGATTGGCCGGCTCGACACGCGCTATCAGGGACCGGACGTCAATCCTTTGAGCGAGAGCGCCGAGTACGATCCACAGAGCGATGCCATCACCTCCGGCTGGCTCGCCGCCATTAATGAATATCTTCGTCAGGATCTGAAATACGGGCTGCAGGAAACCTACTTCCCGAACGGACGGCAGGGCGGCGACTTTTCCTGGGACATGCACCATCACGCGCCAGGCTTTGGACCGGGCTTTGGTGGCGACTGGAGCGGGCCCAACGTGATGCCGGATCTGGCCTACAGGATGAAGATGAACCCGAAGATGAAGGTCATGCTGGCGGGCGGATACTTCGATCTCGCCACGCCGTTTTTCGAGGGTGAATACGAGATGCACCACCTGCCCATGCCGAACTCGCTGCAGTCGAACATCAGCTATCACTATTACGAAGCGGGCCACATGATCTACGTGAAGGAGGATGTGCTCAAGCAGTTCCACGCGGACATGGAGAACTTTGTCCACGCGACGGAGAATGGCCAGTAAACGCGGAACCGGGGCGGCGGCGAGTTTTCTGCACGCCCCGGCTCCCTGCATCTCAGGATTGGACACGGATGCGGCGCTCCATCCCGAGGCCCTGGCAGCTCTGGTTCAGACTGGCCAACCAACCTTCGATTTGCCGCATCGAACTTCGCGAACGCATTGAATCCACGCGACATCACCAGGCGGGTTGCGCCGGCAAAGACCCGTGACGGCGAAGCCGTACGATCACCGCAGCGCAACCGCGAAATCGACGATACGCACCATCAGCTGCGCGAGGCCGTCGCGACGGCGAAGCGTGAGGCTCGGCTGCGTTCCGAAGCCGAGCTGGAGCGGCGCAGACTCGAGAATCTGCTGGCCCAGGCGCCGGCCATCGGCTTACTGGCGGGTCCCGAGTACCGATGGACCTGGGCGAATGAGCAATGCGTCCGGGTCACAGGACGCGGCAGTGCGGCGGATTTCGTGGGCAAGACGCTGCGGGAGAGCCTGCCGGAGGTGGAAACACAAGCCTTTGACCAGTTGCCGGATGAGGTCTGTCGGACAGGAGAGTCCCGTACCATTCGGGAAGTAAAGGCGAGCCTCCGTCGCACGCCAGTCGCCGGGCCGCCGGAAGCAGGGTATTTCGATTTTGTGTTTCAGCCGCTGCGAGATGCGCAGGGAGAGGTCGAAGGTGTTTTGGTGCATGTGGTGGAGGTGACTGGCCAGGTAGCAGCGCGGAAGGCGATTGAGGAAACTGCGGAGAGACTACGGCTGGCACAGACGGCAGCGCAGGTGGGAACCTGGGAATGGGATCCGGTGGAGGATACGCGCAGCCTGTCTCCGGAGCTTCACCGCATCTTTGGCACCGACGCGGCCGATCCCGACCGGGGAGAGACATGGGCCGCGCGCGTGCATCGGGCGGATTGGCCCAAAGTGCGGCAGCTGATGGAAGAAGGACACCGGCTGGGCGCAATGGAATTCGAGTATCGCTATCAACACCCGGCGCTGGGGTTGCGCTGGCTCTACTGCAAGGGCCGCAGGCAGGAGGGAGAGTCGCGGATGTTCGGCGTCGTGCTGGACATCACGGCGCGCAAATCCGCCGAGGAAGCCGCGCACCGGCTGGCGGCGATCGTCGAGTCGTCGGACGACGCGATTGTCGGCAAGGACCTCAATGGGATTGTGACCAGCTGGAACCCCTGCGCGGAGAAAATGTTCGGCTATACGGCCGCGGAGATGATCGGGCGGTCGATCACCACCATCATCCCTCCGGAACTGTACGCCGACGAAGAGAGGATTCTGGCGAGCATCGCGCGGGGCGAACGGATCGAGCACTTCGAAACCGAGCGCCTGAGGAAAGATGGAGAGCGCATCGAGATTTCGCTGACCGTGTCGCCGGTCAGGAATGATGCCGGCCGGATTGTCGGCGCGGCCAAAATCGCGCGCGACGTTACGCAGGCGAAGAAGGCGGAGCGCGCCCTGCGGACGGCCGAGCGCCTGGCGTCGGTTGGACGGCTGGCCGCCACAGTCGCTCACGAGATCAACAATCCGCTGGAGGCAGTTACGAATCTGATCTACCTGGCCCGGACCGCCGCGGTGCGTACCGATGTGCAGCGATACCTGGATGCAGCCGAGGAAGAATTGCTCCGCGTTTCTCAACTAACCAAACAGACGCTGGGTTTTTACCGTGACAGCAAGGGAGCGACTGAGGTGCGGCTCGGTCCATTGGTCGATTCGCTGCTCCCCATGTTCTCTTCGCGAACGCGGAACAAGGGAATTCAGATTCGCCCGGAGATCAGGGATGACTCCGAGGTTTTCGCAGTGGCGGGAGAGATCCGGCAGGTAGTTGCCAACCTTGTCAGCAACAGCATCGACGCGCTGGGCTCGGGTGGGCAGGTGCGGATCCGCGTTTCGGCCGCGACCCAATGGAAAGGTGCTCGCAGACATGGCGTGCGGCTGACGGTGGCCGATTCGGGCAGTGGCATCCCCAGCGACGCGCGAGGGAAGATTTTTGAGCCGTTCTTTACCACGAAGCGGGATATCGGAACCGGGCTGGGGCTCTGGGTCTGCAAAAGCATTGTCGAGAATCATGGTGGATCGATCCGCGTGAAGAGCGTCGCCATTCCAGGAAAAAGCTGGACTGCGTTCTCCGTGTTTCTGCCGGCGGCTGCGCGTGACGTGGGCGCTGAAAATGTTCTGCAGATCGCCGTATAAGCGCCGGCCCATCGGAATCGCCCCGCAATCAATGCCGGTTCAACCAACAACGTAGCCCGAGCGTCGCACCCAAACAAGTGAGGAAAATTTGGCGCGGCAGCGCAACCTCGTTGCGCGTCCGGGGTCTGGAAGAACAAGTCTGGGAAGGCTGTTCGGGTCGGTCGGAAAACGGCTCGTTCGACTCGCCGTTCGCCGCGGGAGCGACTTGCTTTGAGCAGGTTCGAGACTCATGCGGCAAGGATCGAGCATCCATGACCTGCTCAATCCGTTCCACTGGAGGGCAGCACGGGGGTCGATGACGAATTCCCTTTCCAGACTCTTTTTCCAAACCCACGCAGCACGAAAGGAATCGAGATGAAGAAGCTCTTGTGTGTGGCCCTGGTCTTTTTGCCACTTGCCCTGACGGGATGCTCGCATAGGACCGTCGTCGTTTACGCGCCGCCTCCCGCGTACAGTGCGGCGGCACAGCAGGGATATCGCGATGGCGTGGCAGCGGCGCAGCGCGATATCCGCAACGGACTCTCACAGGATGCTGATCGCCATCCGCGCTTCCGCAATCCTCCGGTGCCTCCGCCCCTGGCGGAGGATTACCGGCACGGCTTCCGTGAGGGGTATCAGGCGGTGTTTCACGGCGGGCCCGGGCCTGGATACTGAGTCGGTCAGTTGAACACGAAGGCGATTTGGGTGTGAAAGCGGACCGGCTTGCCGTTGATCAGGTAAGGCCTGTAGCGCCATTTCTTGACGGCGGCGATGGACACGGGCACAAGCACGGCCGGTCCGCTGACAGCACGAACTTCATCGACGGTTCCGCTTTTGGAAATG
The DNA here is from genome assembly GCA_030038115.1 of Acidobacteriaceae bacterium. Lineage (GTDB taxonomy): Bacteria > Acidobacteriota > Terriglobia > Terriglobales > Acidobacteriaceae > Palsa-343. The sequence goes on from JASHPM010000481.1 coordinate 5,060, forward strand.
GTGACTGCGAGAACGACGGTTCCCCGGATGTCGGCGTAATTCACAGGCTTCACTTCGGAGATCGTCATGGCCCTGGCCTCATCGGCTGGAAGATCGACGACGACGTCGGCGGATGCGCCTTGTGCCAGCGTGGGTTTCGGCGTCGTGGCGGCAGCCACAGCCGGGCGGGAGGCTGGAGTCGAAGGTGCGGCTGCGGGAATTGCCTTCGGAGCGGCGTTGCCGGCCTGTGAGGAACCGGCGGCTGGAGCGTTGTCCGACGATGGCGTGCTGGTGGACGATGCAGAGCTGGCTGTTGGCGCTGCCGGTTCACGCAGC
>JASHPM010000482.1 GCA_030038115.1 Acidobacteriaceae bacterium
CGGCGCCACTTTGCCGGCTCGCGTGGTGAGCTTCATCGCCGCGAACGCTTTTTCCAGATGCAGCTCGCGCGCGCTGCCGTAGTCATACATGCGATAGGTCAGATCGCTGGTCTGTTGCGTCTCCAGCATCACCACTCCCGGTCCCAGCGCGTGCACAGTCCCGGCGTCGACAAAAATCATGTCGCCCTTCGAAACCGGAACCATGTGCAGAAGCAACTCGAGCGACGCATCGTGGACGGCGGCCTTCACCTGGTCGACCGTCACGCCCGCCCGGATGCCCAGCGCCAGCTGCGCTCCCGGCTGCGCGTCCAGCGCGTACCAGCACTCCGTCTTGCCGCGAGGCTCGCCGTAGTGCTGCGCCAGCGCATCGTCGGGATGCACCTGCACGCTCAGCTTCTCCTTCGGAAGCAGTATCTTCACCAGCAGCGGGAAATCCCTGCCGGTCAGACCTGTTCCCAGCAGAACAGACCGCTGCTGTCTGGTAGCGTCAGCCAGACTCACGCCTCGCAGCGGACCCGTATCCACAAGACACATCTCGCCCGTCAGCCACACTTCGCCGATCGGCTCGCCGTCGGTTTTGTAGTCATACCACGGCGCCAGATCGTTGAATCCCCACGGACGCGTTCGAAAATACGGCGCGAGGCGGAAGGGTGGAAGCGTCTCCATGACCCTTTAGTATGCATGACCAACACGAAGGTTGCGCCTGGCTGCTCGGACCCATCCGCTACGATGAAAGCAATGCCCCGCTATCTGGTCACCGGCTGTGCCGGGTTCATTGGTTCGTGGATTACCCAAACGCTGGTCGAGCGTGGCGCGAGCGTCCGTGGTCTCGATAACTTCGAGACCGGGAGCCGCGACAACATCGCGCACCTGATCGACGGTTCCAAAGGCGCAAGCCGCCCCGCAGGCGAGAACCCGCCATCGAGCGGTTTTGATTTTCTCGAGTGCGACCTGCGCGACGCCGACGCGACCGCCCGCGCCTGCGAGGGCATCGACTTCATCCTTCACCAGGCAGCGCGTCCCTCCGTGCCGCGATCGGTAAAGGATCCGCGCACCAGCCACACCGCCAACCTCGACGGCACCTTCAATCTGCTGGAAGGAGCGCGCGCCGCCGGCGTCAAGCGCATCATCTACGCCGCATCGTCCTCCGCCTACGGCAACCAGCCGGGCTTTCCGCGCGTGGAGAGCATGGTGCCCATGCCCATTGCGCCCTACCCGGTGCAGAAACTGGCCGGCGAGTTCTACATGAAGAGCTACTGGCAGGTTTACGGGATCGAAACCGTCTGCCTGCGCTACTTCAACATATTCGGACCGCTCCAGGTCCCCGACTCGCCCTACAGCGGCATCATGGCGAAGTTCACCCTGCAGATGATGCGTGGCGAACGCCCCACCATCAACGGCGACGGGGAACAGGGACGCGACTTCACCTACATTGAGAACGCCGTCTCCGCCAACCTGCTCGCGCTCGAAGCTCCGGCCGGCAAGGTGGCTGGGCGCGTCTTCAACGTGGCCTGCGGCGAGCGCCATACCGTCAACAAAACCTTCCGCGTTCTGGCCGAGCTGCTCGACTTCAAAGCGCAGCCCATCTATGGTCCGCCGCGCACCGGAGATATCCAGAACTCTCTGGCTGACATCTCCGCCGCCCGCGAAGCCTTTGGCTACGAGGTGAAGGTCGGCTTCGAAGAAGGCCTCCGCCGCACCGTGGCCTGGTACCGCGAACAATACGCTTCAACCCCGGTTTAGCCGGTCACAAATACGGAACGTCCCGCCCCACGCCCCACCCGGACCGCGCTGTCGCCAAAGACCTAGTTAATTGTCACCGAGATCGTCGCCGATTGTTGCAGACTTGCGGACGTTGCGGTGACAGTCACGGTGGCGCTAATCGGGTTAGATCCGCCACCCCCGCCTCCGCCGCCTCCTCCTCCGCTTCCACCGCCACTGCAGCCGGAGACCAGTCCCACCGCGACAATCCCCGCAAGAACAACAACCATGCCGTGCCACCAGCACCGTCGCCTCCATCGGAACAGGCAAAAAAGACCTGCCAGTACCGTCACGGGAGCAAACAGCCGAGAATCATGCCGCAATGCCGCCGCCTGCGTTCCCGCCGAAATGGTCAGCGTAGTCGTAGCGGCAGTCCCCGACGGGGTAATCGTCGTGGGATTGAAGGAACAACTCGCGCCTGAGGGCAGGCCCGAACATGCAAAGCTGATCGCAGAGTTGAATCCATTTTGCGGGGTCACTGTCATCGTCACCATCCCCTGCCCACCTGAGTTAAGGGTCAGCGAGCCCGGCGATGCTGTCAGAGTAAAGGACGGTGGCAGCTGAATGGTGTACGTTGCCGAAGCGATTGCGCTGTTGCCGTTACCTGAGGACACGGCGATTGCCTCAATGGTCTCGGTGACGGCCACCGAAATCGGACCGCTGTACAGCGTCGAACTGGTGGTCGGGGTCGTCCCATTGGTTGTGAAATAGATGCTTGCGCCGGATGTAGCATCGCTGATTGTCACAGTCTGCGCGGAAGTATAGGTGCCTGCTGCGAGGCTAAATACAGGGGTTGCCGTCTGGTTAATGACGTAGGCCGCGCTCGCATCCGGACCTGGGGTCGCCCCCTTGGTCGTATCCGTAATTCCGGCCGTTACAGAATCCCCGTAAAGAACAGCGAGGGCATTGACCGTCTCCGACGATGAAATGGTGACGGGACCCGAGTAAACAGTGGAACCTTGAACTGGCACCGTTCCGTCAGTGGTGTAGTAGATGTAAGCGCCCTGGGCGGCATCGGAAATCGTCAGGGTTTGGGCCGAAGTGTAAGTTCCTGGAGCCACAGAAAAGGTCGGCGCCGGGGGTGTCGGTTCGAACGCGTAAACCGCGGAGGCGACGGCGCTGTTCCGATAGCCGGCAGCGATCGCGATGGCCTTGACCGTCTCAGACGACGCCAGAGTGAGAGGCCCGGTGTATGGTGTCGACGCAAAAGTTGGAGTCGTTCCGTCGGTGGTGTAATAAATCGCCGCGTTCGCCATTCCATTGGCGATCATCAGCGGGCCGCCCGCCGAGTAGGTCACCGGTTCCAGACTGAAGATCGGAGTTGCCGCTGCCGGCAGGGTTGAGACAGAGGGCTGATACTCCCACAGATCGTTTGTGGTTCCTCCTGAAAAAAGCCAGAAGTTCCCGCTCTTGTCGGTCCATGTTGCCGGTCCGTAACGGGCTCCTGGAATATTCCCTACCGCCGGCACCTGCAGGGTTCCGCTCACATCCTCGGGACCGCCGCAGATCGCCAGCGGCAACGCGGGCGTGGCTGGAACATAACCGCAATTACTCGTCCTGAAATCTCCGCCCATCCATGCCCATTGGTTGATTGTGGGATTAAACACCCAAATGCTGTTGACCGGACCCTGATAGAAGCCATCGTTTTCGCCAGTGATATCTGACGTTGTTCCGCCGAGTAGCCAAAAATTGCCGCTCTGGTCGATCCAGCTGCCAGGAGTGGCGCCGCCCTGCGGAGTGTTGCCCGCGGCAAACACGCCCAGCGTGCCAGACTGTCCTGGCTGCGACATGCATTCGCTGTATCCACCAATAAGCGGATTTGCCGGACAGTAAGCCGTACTTGCGCCACTCATCCATGCCCACTGGTTGGTGGACGGATTGAACTTCCATAGATCGTTCTCATAGCTGTCGATACCATCGTTGCCCCCGAACAGCCACAAATTGCCGCTGGTGTCCGTCCAGGTCGCGGCTCCCCAGCGACTCCCAGGGATGTTTGCCGCCGCAGCCACCCCCTGAGTGCCATACACTCCTGCTACACCATATTGTGAATTAGAGTTAACAACGTTGCTCCCGCCCATCCATGTCCATTGGGCGCTGGACAAGTTAAACTCCCACATATCGTTGAGCAGAACGCTGTCGCCGGTTATATCCTGGCCCTGACCTCCAAACAACCAGAAGTTCCCCTGGCTATCCACCCAGCTGGCAGAACTGTAGCGGCCGCCCGGAATATTTTCCGCGGCAGGCACACCCAGCGTGCCGTAAACTCCCGGCTGCCCGTATGAGCTGTAACGAGAGAGCACTCCCGTACTGCTTCCACCCACCCATGTCCATTGGTTCGACGCCGGAGTGTATTTCCACAAATCATTGAGCTCCGCTAAGTTCCCGGTTGAGTCCTCGCCATTTCCGCCAAACAGCCAGAAATTCCCATTGCTGTCTGACCAGCTCGCGGAATAATCGCGGCCACCGGGTGCATTTCCCGGCGCAGGTATGCCCATCGTTCCGTACACCCCCGGCTGTCCGACGCAGAGCCCAGTTGAGCCGCAGAGGAGGGTGCTGCTGCCGCTCATCCACACCCACTTGCCGCTGGACGACTGGTATTCCCACAAATCGTTCATGGGACCGGTGTTCCCATTCGCATCGTAGCCATTGCCGCCAAAGAGCCAGAAATTGCCGCTGGAGTCCGTCCAGCTGGAAGCTCCGGAACGAGTCCCGGGAGTAAGGCCGTAAGCACGAACACCTAAATTGCCATAAGCACCGCGAGTATTCCCCGTGGAACTGCCGCCCATCCAGGTCCATTCGCCAGCGGTTGAAGTCGATCCGATGATGTACTGTGCAGCCGCAACCTGGCTGTCGGGAAGGCCAGGCGCCACAGCGATCGCGGCGACCGTTTCCGATGAGGAGACAGTGATCGGACCGCTGTACACCGTCGAATTAGTTGTGGGTACAGTTTGATCGGTTGTGTAGTAAATGGTTGCCCCGTTCGTGGCGTCGGTGATCGTAACAGACTGCGCCGTCGCATAAGCCCCTGCCGGCGGGTTGAATTGAGGTGCAGCGGCGGGGACGGGTAAAGACACAACCAGCGTAACCGTCACGGTTCTTGCAATGCTGCCGCTGGTTCCGGTTACAGTAAGTGGATAAGTTCCCAGTGCGGTGCCGGCCCCCACTTCGATCGTCATCGTCGCTGAGCCAGCACCATTGATCGAGCTGGAACTAAAGTTAATGCTGACGCCGACCGGCTGGCCACTCGCGGCCAAAGCGATGGCAGAACTGAATCCCCCCGTCGCTGTGCTTGTAATGGTTATCGTGCCGCTGCCTCCGCTGCCCGCGTTTACCACAGCGACCGAGCCCTGACTAGCTGACAGAACAAACGATGGCGGGAAAGCAGGCGCCGATGGTACATACTCCCAAAGATCGTTCAGCAAGCCGGTGACGGAGGTGGTCGCATAGCCCCAGCCGCCAAACACCCACAGATTGCCCTGCTTGTCGGTCCAGCTTACGTGCGAGGTTCGAGCACCTGGAGCATTGCTCGCAGCTGGCAGGCCCAGAGTTCCGTAGATCCCTGGCTGGCCGCTGGATGTTCCGGCGGTTGTGCTGCTCCCACCCATCCATGCCCATTCATCATCGACAGGGTTGAAGACCCAAAGGTCGTTGTACATTCCAATGTCCGCTTTATCGAAGCCCTCACCGCCGAAAAACCACATATTGCCATCCGGACCGGTGCCGGTTACTCCACCAATGCGGCTCGCAGGCAGATTGGAGGGATTGGGCACTCCCAAAGTGCCATAGACTCCCGGAAAACCCTCAGGGCCGCTCGACGCCCCGGTCCCGGAATAGGGAATCGTCGAACTTCCTCCCTGCCAGGTCCACTCGCTCGTGAAAGGGCTATATTCCCAGACAGTGTTGAGATCACCGCCATCGCCGACCGAATCGACACCGCTCCCATCGACCATCCAGATATTCCCACTGGTGTCGGTCCACATGGACCCACCGCCAATGGGAAGATTCGTTGTGGCTGGCACACCCAGGGAGCCATACACGCTGGGCTGATCGACGGTCACGTTGCTGCCACTAACCCAGGTCCACTCTCCGCTTGAGGGGATGAATTCCCAAAGGTCGTCCAGAATGCCCTCGGTACCGCTCGAGTCGTAGCCGAAGCCACCGAACAGCCACAGATTTCCCTGGGGGTCGGTCCAGTCGCTGGCCAGACGGGCGCCGGGGGTATTCGCGGGCGCCGGTTGACCCATCGTGCCGTATACGCCCGCGAGCACCCCGGATTTCGGCGCCGTGCTGCCGCCGGCCATCCATGTCCACTGCAGGGTTGAAGTGTTGAATTCCCAAAGATCGTTCAGAAGTACAAAATTGCCCGCTGAGTCGAACCCATCGCCGCCGAACAGCCACAGATTGCCGTTTCCATCCACCCAACCGACGGCTGACTGACGGCCTCCAGGCGTGTTGGCGGTACCGGGAACCCCTTTGGTGCCGTAGACACCGGAATTGCCGCAATAAGGATTGGCCGGACAGAGGACGTAGTTATTGCCGCCCATCCAGGCCCATTGTTTCGTCGCTGGTTTGAACTCCCACAGATCATTCAGCCAGCCGTAAACATAGGCGCTGGAACTCGAGGTGTATCCACTGCCTCCAAATAGCCAGAAGTTACCGTTCTTATCAGTCCAGGCCGTCGCCTCTTGACGGGCACCGGGTATATTTCCGCCGGCAGGAGCCTGTAACGTGCCGTAGACGCCGTACTGCCCAATGGTGCTTGCTCCCCCAACCCAGGTCCACTCGTTCGTTTGAGCACGAGCCGCTGAAGACAGCAATCCCCATGCCAGCACAAGAAGAAAACCAAGTCCAGGTTTTCTGGAAAACGCAAGTAACGTTGAAAGGAGTGATTCTGAGTTTCTCGGATAGATAGTGAGCGCCTGAGCAGACTGCGGGCAACGCTTATTCATACCTTTCACCACAAAC
>JASHPM010000062.1 GCA_030038115.1 Acidobacteriaceae bacterium
TTTCAGCCTGCGAACATCACGTTCGATCTGCTGGAACCACTGGACGACCACCCCATCGCGCCAACACCGGGCGTGCCGGGGACCCCGAATGAAGCGACGCGACGGCGGGTGCGGGACAAACGGGAACGGCATCGGCTGCAATGCGAGCGAGCGCTGCGGGCTGTGGAGGAATGGCTGCAGGGGGCATACCCCCTCCCCCATGGGGCTGTGGCAAGGGCAATAAATTACTTAGCTAACCCAAACGCTTGAACTTGCGGTAGATGATCACGATAGCCGCGATAATGGCGAAGCCAAGGGCAGCGTCTTTGAGTAGGCGGACAACAAGCCAGTGGGTCATGCCCGCCATGCTCTCAGGAGGGGGCTATTAGCGCAACCACAAAGTCAAGAGAAAAGTGGGTTAGCCAAGTAAATGACTGCCGTGGCAAATTAATGATTTTGCAGGTGCCTTTTGGTACTGCGAGTTGGGTATTACCCTCCGCGCAAGTCTAACCACAGAGGACACGGAGACCGCAGAGGTTGGTGGAGGGACGGTATTCAGCGGCTAAAGCCCCGATCTTTTGCGCTGGTTTCGGCACGACTGAAAGTCGTGCCCTGACACAAGGCATCAGCGTTGCCGGGTTTTCAAAGAACGGGACGAAAAAGCCCGGCCGCTGGCGGCCAGGCCTGGATTTCCTGCTTACTTTAATTGTATCGAAGCCAGTGCGCGCGGCGAGCCGCGGGAGCGGGGACGGAGGCGTGGAAGTTCGAAGACATGAGAGGGTTGCCGCAGCGTTACTTACGAGAGGTTGACACCTTCCGCTGGGTTTTACATCCACCCGGCGACAAAGTTTGTCGCCGGGGACCGGTAGAGGGAAAACCCGCTTAGGTGTTGCCGTTTAGCTCCCGGTCCCCATTCGGGGAACCGTTCTCAAGCTGCCCCCGATGCTCGAGGTACTTGTAATAGACGAGCGAATAGATCACCGGCGCCAGCGCTCCGGCGAGCAGGGCGGGGGCGTTGCCGGGGGGGGGTTGTTTTTTGTCTTTTAACACTCTCATCGAACCGGCGTTTGAATCCAAGCGGGTGAGGGGCACGAACAGCCGCCTTCACGATCGACTGCACCGCGCCCGACTTCTCCCCCAGGAGGCATCGTCATGAACAACCTCGACGTGATGTTGAAACGTAACAAGGAGTATGCTGCCCAGCTGTCCGCGCCGGGCGCCCTCATGCCACAGTCTTTGCCGCAGGTGAAGGCCATTATCATCGGTTGCGCTGATATGCGCGTGGACCCTGCTCATGTGCTCGGAATCAAACCGGGTGAGGCCGTCGTGATGAGAAATATCGGCGGCCGAATCACACCGGGACTGCTGGAGCAGTTGGGTATGCTCGGTCGAATCGGAGAGGTTGCCGGTGCGATTCCGGGAGGCGGCGGAGAGTTTCACCTCATCGTACTTCACCACACGGACTGTGGCATTACCCGCCTCGCCAAAGACACAGGCATGCTGGCGCACTATTTTCAGATACCGGAACGGGAAGTTGAGACCAGGTCCATCCTGGATCCGCGTCAGGCGGTGGCGATCGACGTTGCTGCGCTCAGGGCGATTCCGGCCTTGCCGGGTGAGTGGCTCATCTCCGGCCTCGTTTGCGACATAGCGAGCGGACTGGTGGATGTCGTCGTACCTGCAGCGCCAATTCGTGCCGCCAAAGCAGCCTGATGATCGAGGTTGGCTGGTTGAGCGCCCTTAGACGGGCTTGAGGCGCCTCTCAAGGCGGCGACAATTCCAACCTCAATTCAGCGATGATATTTCGGCGTTCTGGTCTTTCCTGGATCGAACTGCGGCCACGGGGGCGATTGCGCATCTTTCCCCGGACGCGCGACGAGAACGGCCGCACAGCTGCTCGCCCCCCGTGGGTGCCCCCGCCGTCCCGCTAGTCCACTTTTGTGACGACGCCGTGGATCGCCTGGGTGCCGAAATGCTTCGTTGCCGGTGAAGCCGCTCCCGAGGCGAGGGGCACGAATTGCATCGTCATATTCGAGTAAGGGACCGAACCCGCGACGAGGTCTCCACCCGTGACACAGATCTGCAGTACCGAGGAGGGAGGGCTCGTCTCAAAGGGCGCCGGGCTCCCGTTTCCCGTCAACAGATCGACCGTGCCGGTGAACTGAAAACCCTGGTCGGTGGCCGGGCTGAACGTGGGGCAGCCCGTCATGTTCCAGGTGACTTTGGCGCCGGTTAAGGCGATGTGGTGGGTGTGGGCTCCGCGGGTGGTGGGGTTCGTGGGATCGACCACTCCGGTCGTCACCCCGTAGTCGGACGTTTCCATGTTGAGCTCGGCGGAAAAATCGGCCGTGCCAGAGAAGGTATCCAGCGTGATCTTCCACGTGCCCCGCATCTCATAGGGACCGTTCGTCACTGTGGAGGGCGTGTAGTCGTTGAGCAGACCGCTGAACTGCAGGGCGGGTTGGCGCCACTCTTTAATCTGGGCGCTGGCTGGCGCCAGAAGCAGCAGGACTGACATTGCGCTGAGGATCGACAGGGGCGTTTTGCAGGACATTCGCATAAAAATCTCCGATTCTGAAATGGGCGCATTTCCCGCCGCTGCTCCGGTCAGTCCTGAACTGCCACCCCTCCATGACCTGAAGGCGTACGTGGCGATGAGCCGCGCCTGAACTGCCCAAACCATCCTCCCTGCGGCACGCCCATGCAAGCGGCAAGACGCAGAGAGGCCACATACCGTCAAATGCCGTCTCTTGCGGTCCTGGTACCCGGCGTTACAATCTCCTCATCTTCTGCGAGAAATGCTGGGCAGACCCGGGAGATCGCAATGGCCGAGCCGTCGAATTCCCTGTTTCCGGAAAAGGTCCCGGATCGACGGCTCGACTCGTGGAAGGAGATTGCGAACTACCTCGGCCGCGATGTCACCACCGTTCAGCGATGGGAAAAGCGGGAGGGGATGCCGGTCCATCGGCATCAGCATGATAAGCGCGGCTCCGTCTATGCCCTCTCCGGTGAACTGGACGCCTGGATCGAGAGCCGCCGTACGCCGGTCGAGGATGGGGAAGCCAGGGCCGGGACGAACGGGTCCCCGATCCCCGGGAGCTTGCGGCCGGCCCGAGCTGGACTCGCACCGCGTTTCTGGTTCGTTTCCGGGGCGATTGTTTGCCTCTGCCTGGCGGTTGCCGTGTGGCTGGCAATCCGGCATCGGACGGCTGCTGCTTCCGGGTCCCGCATCCAGTCGATCGCTGTCCTGCCGCTGCGCAACATCTCCCCGGATGCGGGGCAGGAATACCTGGCGGACGGAATCACTGAGGCCCTGATCGGGCGCCTCTCGGAAATCCACGATCTCCGCGTGACCTCGCACACCTCGGTGATGCGCTTCAGGAATCCGCAACAATCGGTGCCTGAGATCGCAAAGGCGCTGGGCGTGGATGCCGTTGTCGAAGGGTCGGTCATCCGGGACGGCAGCCGGATTCGCGTCACGGCGCAGTTGATTCGGGGAGCGACCGACGAACACTTCTGGTCGGTCACCTACGATCGCGAGATGCGCGACGCACTCACGCTGGAAAGCGAACTGGCGCAGCTGATCGCCGGGAAAGTGGAGGCGACGGTGACCGGCGAAGAGCGCCAGCGGCTCGCTGCAGCGCGTCCTGTGGAGCCTGAAGTCTACGAGAGCTATCTGAAGGGCGAGTTTGCCCTCAACCATGGGATTGGCAGAGCCGACCTCGATCAGGGCATCCGCTATTTTGAAGATGCGATCCACAGAGACCCGACCTTCGCGCCGGCTTATTTGGGCGCTGCCCAGGCCTGGACCGCTCTGGGGACGGTTTTCATGGGCATGGCTCCGCAGGCCACCAGGCCTGAAGTCGTCAGCTTCTCCCGGCAGGCGCTGGCTCTGGATCCCGACCTCATCGAAGCCCACGTGGCGCTGGCCAATGTCCTTCAGGAGGAGTGGCAGTGGTCGGAAGCCAAGTCGGAATACAAGCGGGCTCTGGACCTGAACCCCAACGACGCCCCCGCATCCGCGGGATTTGCGCTTTGGCTTTCCTGCCAGGGCCGTACGGACGAAGCCGTGACCTGGATCCGGCGAGCCCGCGCTCTTGATCCAGCCGGGATTTCCGGCGACAACGTATCGCTCATCCTCTTTCATGCCCACCGCTACGATGAGTCCATCCGCGAGGCGCGCAGCGTTCTGGCGGTAGAGCCCGACAATGGGTTCGGTCTTCTGGATCTGGGATTTTCGCTGATTGCCAATAACCAGGCGGCGGATGCCATTCCCGTGCTGGAGAAAGCCGTCGCTCTTTCGAAAGGCAGCCCCGCTGCAACGGGAGTGCTGATCCGGGCCTATGCGCACGCCGGCCGGCGGGGCGATGCGCTCCAGCTGCTCGCGAAACTGAAACAGCGCCGCCAGTCCGGCTACATCCCCGCGGCCGCATTCGTGAACGCCTACCTCGGACTCGGCGACAACGAACAGGCCTTCTACTGGCTCGAACAGGCCTACCGGGAGCAGTCGAATATCCTGCAATTCGTCAAAACCCATCCCTACTTCGATCCACTCCGCGGCGATCCTCGGTTCGCCGACCTGATCCATCGCGTCGGCCTGGGATAACCGTTTCCCGGTGATGGACGAACTGCGGGCGTCAATCCGCGACATGATCGATTTCGGCGCCTGCGTCGCTTTGCGAGCTTTCCTAAGGCGATGACAAATCCCGCTGCCTGACCTGCTAACCTTGAAGTAGCTATGAAATTCGGCGTATTGGTCTTTCCCGGATCGAATTGCGACCACGACACCTATAACGTTGTGGCGGAAATCGCCCGCCAGCCGGTGACGTTTCTGTGGCACGATTCGCCGTCGCTGGAAAATTGCGACACGATTCTGATTCCCGGCGGGTTTGCCTACGGCGACTACCTGCGGACGGGGGCGATCGCGCGATTTTCTCCGGTGATGCAGTCGGTGGGCCGGTTTGCGGCGGAGGGCGGTCTGGTGCTGGGCATCTGCAACGGATTTCAGATTCTGTGCGAGGCGGGATTGCTGCCGGGCGCGCTGATGCGGAACGCGGGCCTGAAATACGTCTGCAAACAGGTTTATCTGCGTACGGAGACCACGGATTCGCCGTTTACACAGACCCTCGAGCCGGGCCAGGTGCTGAAGATTCCCATCGGACATGGGGAGGGGAACTATTTTTGCGACGAGCGGACGCTCCAGGAACTGAAGCGCGGGGATCGGATTGCGTTTCGCTACACAACGCCGCAGGGTGAAGTGACGGCGGAGGCCAATCCCAACGGGTCGCTCGAGAACATTGCCGGCATCCTGAACGAAGGAAGGAATGTGCTGGGGATGATGCCGCACCCGGACCGTTCCAGTGAGGCGCTGCTGGGGTCGGCGGATGGGTTTAGAATCTTCGAGTCGCTGGTGGAGGCGCTGGCGCACCGCGGCGAGCTGGCGCAGCGAGCATGATCGACATTCATCACCACCTGCTGTTTGCAACGGACGACGGGCCCAAAGACATTGAGAGCTCCGTGGCGCAGGCTGAAGTGGCGGCGGAGGAAGGGATCACGCATATCGCGTGTACGCCGCACGCCAACGACACCTGGGAGTTTAATCCGGAGAAGAACCGGGAGAAACTCGAGGCCATTCGCGAGCGCATTGGGGACGCCGTCACCCTGGGGCTGGGCTGCGACTTTCATCTTTCCTACGAAAACATCGAGGACGCGCTCCAGCATCCGGCGAAGTTCACCATCAATCAGGGGACCTACCTGCTGGTGGAGTTCGCGGAATTCATGATCCCGCAGAGCATCGGCGACACGTTTTACGAGTTCACGGTAAGGGGCATCCGGCCGATCATCACGCATCCGGAGCGGAATCCGATTCTGCAGAAGGACCACCTGCGCATGGCGGAATGGATGCGGACCGGGTGCCTGGTGCAGATCACGGCATCCGCGCTGGGTGGGCGGTTTGGCAAGAAGGCGCAGGGTCTGGCGTGGGAACTGCTGGACAAGAACTGGGTGCACTTCATCGCGACGGACGCGCACAATCTGGAGGGGCGGCGGCCTTCGATGCGCTCCGCGTATGAGGGGGTCGCGCGCAGGTTCGGCGAAGGGACAGCGGTGCGGCTGTGTGTGGAGAATCCGCGGGCGGCGTTTGAGAATCGGGCCCTGGGGCCGCAGCCGGAGCCGGAGGGCGTCTACGTGTACGAAGATGCGCCGGCGAGGCGGGCGGGGCTGATGGGCAAGCTGTTTGGCGGCAAGTAGGGAAAGACCGGCCGGCAGCAAACGAAAAGTTGGCTCAACGCCGGCCAACTTCGAGCAGGAATCAGCGGCCGGCGAGGACCACCTGCAAGGGCAGCCGCTTTAGCGCACACCGTGCGCGTTGAGGTGGTCCGAATAGGCTTTGTCGGACTTCTGAATGTGCTCGACGAGCCATTTCTGCAAAAAATTGAGCACGCCAATGGTGTTGGGCTTGCGCCCTTCGTCGAGATCGGCCTTGTATTTCTCCACGTCCGCCATCAGCTTGCTGTGCTGTTCGTGGTGGGCGTCGAGCCCGGGATAGCCGGTCTTCTGCATCGCGACTTCTTCCTGCAGGAAATGAGTACGGGTGTAGACGGCCAGCTTGCCGACTACGTCGCGGATGACATCCTCGCCCTTACCCACGCGCATGGCATCGGCCAGCGAGTTGATGATCTCAAACAGCTTCTTGTGCTGCGCGTCGAACTGAGAAACATGAACGCTGTAGGTTTCGTTCCACGCAAAGGTCGCCATAATGACTCTCCGGAAGTCGTCACCAACTGAATCTTCTATCGGCAGCGACAGCGGAAACTTGATTGGAAGCTGGTAGCTGGTAGCCCGCAGCCGGTAGCGGGTTGCTGGTAGCCGGAGGCTGGGGTGGTTCGTGCAGCCACTACAAACCGAGGCCGCCGTCGACAGAGAGAATCTGGCCGGTGATGAAGTGCGGGCCGGTGGCGAAGAATAGAACCGCGGCGGCCACGTCTTCGGCCGTGCCGTTGCGCTGCATGGGCGTGCGGCGGGCGAAATGTTCGAACTCCTCGGCGACCTCACCGTTGACAATCATGCCCGGAGCGACGCAGTTGACGCTGATTTCCGGCGCCCAGGCTTTGGACATGGTGCGGGTAAGCATGTGGAGGGCGGCCTTCGATGTCGAGTAGTGGGCGTGCGTCGCCCAGGGATGGAGTCCCCCCAGCGAGCCGATGTTGATGATGCGGCCGTGCGTGGCCCTCAGATGCGGGTAAGCGGCCTGGGCGGCAAGGAACGGGGCGCGGGTGTTGGTCTCGAACATCGCGTCCCACTGCTCGACGCTGAGGTTTTCAAGGGCGGCGGTTTCGAAGCGGCCGGCATTGTTGACGAGGATGTCGAGGCGCGCGAAGCGGGCGGCCGCGGCTTCGATGGCAGAGCGGATCTGGCCAGGATCGCGGAGTTCCGCGCGAAAGGACGCGGCTTCGACGCCGAGGGCCTCCAGATCGGCCACCGTCTGAGCCGCCTCCGCTGCCGAGTCGCGCCAGGTGATGGCGACGTTCGCGCCGGCCTGGGCCAGGGACAGGGCAAGGGTGCGGCCGATGCGTTTGGCGGCGCCCGTCACGAGCGCCACTTTTCCCTGCAGGGGGCCGGGGTTCATGGCAGGATTCTAAATCCTGGGTTCCGCATCCCGTTCGCCAGGCAACCTTCTTTGCACTGGGTGCAACCGGCACGCGACGCCGGAACATCCTACAATGAGCAAAAGGATCCTCTCATGTTCAGGCGTTTGCTGTTTCCGGTCGCCGCAGGCTGCGTCCTGACGGTATGCGCGGGTTGCGCCGGAACGGGCGCGGCCGGCAAGGCGAACGTGGCCGCGCAGGGAGTCGCGCCGGACGACGTGGCGCTGCATCCGAATCCCAACGCGCCGTATATGCTGCCCGGAGGCGCGCCCCATCTGATTCCGCGAGCCACCGCCCTGGAGGCTGACAATGCCGGGCCGTGCGATCCGGACGTCCTGTCGGTGGAGGAGATCGCGGGCGACGTGAGCGGCGTTTTCCGGTCGGTGAAGCTGGCGTTCATGAATCGCGGGGCCATGCCGTGCAAGCTGGGCGGATATCCCAGCGTGGCGCTGGTCACGGCGGAAGGCGAGAACATCGGCAGCGTGGCCATGGAAAAGGTCAGCTCGGCGGAAGTGGTGGCGGAGTTATCGAAGACGCGGCCCGCTGAGGCCAGCGGACCGGCTCCCACGGTGACGCTGATGCCGCATGCGGTGGCGGCCTTCCTGGTGGTGTGGACGACGGGCCCGGAGTGTTCACGGGTATCGCGGATTCTGGTGACGGCGCCGGGAACGCGGCGCGCCTTTACCATCGCGCAGCCCATGCGGATCTGCACAGGGCGGATTCAGGTGACCGAGCTGCGGCTGGACGAAGGGGATGTCTAGAGGTAGCCAGTAGCCAGTAGCCGGCAGCCAGTTGCGAGCTGTAGTCCCCGCTAATCAGGATGGCACTGCTGCTTTGCGGGTGAGGGCGACGGCGGCGAGAGCGATGAGGGGCGGGAAGCATTCGAGGGTGTAGCGCGGCTCCGGAGCTTCGAGCGTGGCGAGCAGCGCGCAGCGCAGCAGGACGAAGGCCAGGATGACGCCGGAGAGGCGCGGGCGCTTCCCCAGGCCGATCAGCGCGGCGACCAGATAAGCCAGGTTGAGCGCCGCGTATCCAGCGGCAAATTCGGTTTCGGCAGGATGGCGGCTGTATTGCCACCAGCGCAGCTCGATCCAGAGCGTTTCAGTGCGGGGGCGGAGCCACATGTCGGCCAGACGCGCGAGCGGCAATTCCACGTGGTAACGGAAAGGATGGGCGCGGATGCGTTCCGCGGCGAGGGCGCCGAAGGCTGCATCGATCTGCGGGGTCAGCGTGGTGGTGCGATTGTAGCTGTCGATCAGGGCGCGGGTCTCGAGGTATTGTTGCCGGGAATCGAAGGCGCGGGAGGGCAGGTCGGCCATGTCGATCACGTCGCTGTCCGCATTCCAGTAGATGTCCCAGGTGCAGGCGTAGTCGACGCAGACGGTTTTGGTCCACCGGTTGAAGCCGGGGTTGGCGCTCTCGCCGGGATCGACGGCGTAGCGCGGCGCCAGCGGCTGGAAGACATGGAAGGTGCGCTCGTTGCGGATGGCCCAGGGGATGAAGGGCAGGATGGAGATCGCGCCGCAGACGAGAGCCCAGCGGATCATAGGCGCGGCGCCCCAGCGGCGGCGTCCAAAGAAAACGATGGCGGGACAAAGGGCAACGGCGAGCAGCGCGCCGTCGGGGCGGAGAAGGGTGGCGTAGCTCCATGCGGCGGCCATGGCCAGGCCCCACCCCCAGCGCGGCGACGAGAGAAAGCGATCGAGCGCGTAGAAGGCAAGAGCGGTCGAGAAGAGCTCCAGCGTCTCGGTCAGGGGAACGGCGGCGAAGTTGGCGGTGAAGGGGCAGAGCACGGCCAGCCACAGCGCCCACCATCCGGCGCGGACGCTCATCATGCGGCGCGCGAGAGCGGCGATCAGGAGACAGGTCGCGAGGTCGATGGCGACCTGGACGAACATGACCGCGTGGTAGTGCTCCATGCCGAACAGGCGGAAGCACAGGATGAGAAAAAGCGGATAGCCGGGAAGGCGGATCAGTGTGGGGTCGATGTGCGAGCCGCTGGTAAGTCCGTAGATGCCGTGCAGCATCCAGTTCTTCGCGATGTCTCCGTAGATGAGCGGGTCGCCTTCCACCTCGGGATACGCGTGGATGAACCAGAGGCGCAGAGCCGCTCCGGCGGCGAGGGCCAGCGCGAGAGGCCACCACTTTTTAAGCGCTGCGGAAGGCATTGGGGATATTAGAACAGCGGGAAGCGGGTAGCTGGTAGCAGGAAGCTGATAGCGCCGGAAGCGCGAGAAGAGGCGAGAGGCAATATCGTAGGATTGAATAAGCCACGATGAAGCAGGTTTTTTACGATCCGAAACAGCGGCGCCGCAAGGTTTTGCGGCGGCTGACCGATCTGTCGATCGTCGCGTTGACCGTGGTGCTGGCGGTGTTCGTGTTCAGCGTGCTGTCGAAGCAAACCCTGCCCGAGCTGCTGTTGCCCACGCAAAAACGCAACATGAAAGCGCTGAAGGAACGGCAGCCGGAGCTGGCGAAGAGGGCGGCGGCGCGCCCGGCGCGGCGCAAGACGCAGCTGCATCCCTCCGAAGTGGTGCTGAACCAGGATGAGGGATTGCGGGCCGCGTTCTATGAGAATGACGAGGCCAGCTATTCGACATTAAAGACGCATATCCACCAGATCGACATGCTGTTTCCGGACTGGCTGCACGTGGTCTCGGCGGACGGCAACCTGGTGGGCGCCACCCCGCTGTTTCCGGTGCATTTTTACAGCGTGGTGGATGCCGCCGGCGTACACGGCGTCGACCCGGAAAACCGGGTGAAGACCACCATCGAGGCCGCAAAGGAAGACACGGAAGTCTTCCCCATGCTGAACGACTACGACACGCTGAGCGGAACCTGGAACGGCGACGCGATCGGGCAAATGCTGCAGAATCCGGCCTCGCGCAACCGTCTGCACATCCAGATGGACAAATTTCTCAGCGCCAATCCGAGTTACCGGGGGATTTGTCTCGATTTCGAGATGGTTCCGGACGAGGACATGAAGCTGTACGAGGAATGGGTCGCCGAACTGCACAACGACTTTCGCGCAAAGAACCTCCGTATTTACGTGAACGTGCAGGTGGGAGCCGACGATGCGACCCTGCGCAGGATGGCGCTGGCCAGCGACGGCATCATCCTGATGAACTACGACGAGCACGAGGAGACCAGCGACCCCGGCCCGGTGGCCAGCGAGCCGTGGTTCGAGGCGAATCTGACGCGGGTTCTGAAGCTGGTGCCGAAGGACAAGATCATCTGCGGCATCGGCAATTATGGTTTTGACTGGGCTGTGCCGCTGCCGGAGAAGGGAAAGAAACCGGCCTTGCGCGTGGTGGATGTCGACGATCTCTCGGTACAGGATGCCTGGCAGCGCGCGGAGGACGCCGGGGCCGACGTGCATCTGGAAGGCGACGAGCTGAACCCGCATTTTGCCTATGACGATGAGGATGCGCATTTGCGGCACCAGGTGTGGTTCCTGGATGGGGTGACGGCGCTGAACGAGCTGCGCGCGGGCCGCCAGCTGGGACTGCGCACCTTTGCGCTGTGGCGTCTGGGCGAAGAGGATCCTTCGCTGTGGCAGGTGTGGGACCATCCCAGCGCGGCCAATGCGCCCGATCTCCTGAAGACGGTGCCGCCCGGCCAGGACGTGGACACGGAAGGGGAAGGCGACATCCTGCGTATTGTGGCGCGCCCGCAGACCGGCCAGCGATCGATCCAGATGGACGCGGACAACTTTACCGTCACCGACGAGGACATGGTGCGTCTGCCGCGCTCCTACACCATCCAGCAATATGGGTACGACCCGCACAAGCTGGCGCTGAGCTTCGACGACGGGCCCGATCCGGTGTGGACGCCGAGGATCCTCGACATTCTGAAGCAGTACCACGTCACCGGCACCTTCTTTGTGATCGGCGAAGAGGCGCAGAACAATATCCGGCTACTGCAGCGCTATGTGCGCGACGGACAGGAGATCGGCAATCACACCTTCACGCACCCCGACATCAGCGAAGTTTCGCAGCGGCAGCTGGAGCTGGAACTGAACTGGACGGAGCGGCTGTTTGCCGCGGAGACCGGCATTCAGCCCCTGTACTTCCGGCCGCCGTATTCCATCGATCAGGAGCCGGATACCAATGACGAGGCGGCGCCCGCCTATCGCATCCAGCAGATGGGCTACACCATCATCGGCGACAAGATCGACACCGACGACTGGAACGAGCACCCGCGGAAATCGCCGCAAGAAATTACCGACAGCGTTCTGCAGCAGATCGACGAGATGAAAACGCACCCCTGGATGCGGGGCAGCATCATCCTGCTGCACGACGGGGGCGGGAACCGCTCGGCGACCGTGGCAGCGCTGCCGGTGCTCATCACCACGCTGCGGGCCAAAGGCTACGAATTCGTGCCGGTGTCGGAGCTGATGGGGAAAACCACGGCGCAGGTGATGCCGCCGATCGCGCCGAAGCTGCGCTGGCAGGCGCGTGTGGACTGGGTGGCGTTCTTTTTCTTTTCGTTCTTCGCCAATTTTGTCGTGGATATTTTCTTTATCGGCGACGTACTGATGAGCGCGCGGCTGGTGCTCATCGGCATCTTTGCCACGATCGAACGCCTGCGCAAACGGCGGATTCCGCCGGGTGTGTACGAACCGCAGGTGGCGGTGCTGATTCCGGCTTACAACGAGGAAAAGGTGATTGTGCGGACCATTCGGTCCGTGCTCCGGTCGGACTACAAAAATCTTCGCGCCATCGTGATCGACGATGGATCGCTGGATCGCACCTTCGACGTGGCCAGGGAAGCGTACCCGCGGGAGATCGAGGAGGGACGGCTGCTGGTTCTGAGCCGTGCGAATGGTGGCAAGGCGGAGGCGCTCAATCTCGGGCTGGAGCACGTGGAGGAGGAAGTTTACATCGGGATCGATGCCGACACGGTGGTCGCTCGCGATGCAGTTTCGCGGCTGGTGCGCTGTTTTGCCGATGAGCGGGTGGGGGCGGTGGCCGGCAATGCCAAGGTGGGCAACCGCATCAACCTGTGGACGCGGTGGCAGGCGCTCGAGTACATCACCAGCCAGAACTTCGAGCGCCGCGCCATGGACCTGTTCAACGTGGTCACGGTGGTTCCGGGCGCAATTGGCGCGTGGCGGACGGAGGCGGTGAAGAAGGCGGGCTGCTATCCGGTGAATACGGTGGCGGAGGATGCGGATCTGAGCATGAGCCTGCTGGAGGCCCGCTACAAAGTGATTTACGACGACCATGCGCTGGCCTTTACCGAGGCGCCGGCGACGGCGCGCAGCTTGATGCGGCAGCGCTTCCGCTGGTCGTTCGG
>JASHPM010000483.1 GCA_030038115.1 Acidobacteriaceae bacterium
GGGAGAAGTGTGCTGCGGATCGGAAACCTCCCCAACCCGCCTTCAATTCAGCCATCGCCCATCTTCGACTTGATGGAGTTCGCCGCCCTCGATTATTGAGTTCTCAGCGTAATCACCACCCCATCTGCCGCTCGCGTTCTTCGATCAGGACTCTCTAGTCGTTCATGCGGTCCGGACGCGCCGGCATCAGGCGAACCTCGTGCCCTGCCCGCGCAGAGCACGGCCGAGGAAGACCCGTCCGCGCAGCCGGTATCCACGCTTCACCACGATGTCTCCCAGATCCACGTCCTGCCGGTCGCCTTCCGTCGATACCGCTACCGCTATAGGTTCCGTTGCGCCCCGCGATGCCAGGGACTCCATCTTGCCGAAGAGGTTCCACTGCTCCGGCGTGACTCAGTGAGATCCGGTTGACCCTGTAGGCGCCTACAGGGTTTAGGCTGGAGTTATGGGAGGACTGACAAGAGGTCAGCTTGCGCAGCGCGCCCAGATAAATCCTGAGGCTGTGCGTTTTTACGAGCACGAGGGACTGCTCGCCCCCGCGCTGAGGACGACATCGGGCTACCGAAAATTTGCGTCAGCTGCTGCCAACAGGGCAATGCACGTGGATACCGGTCTATTTTCCAAGGCGCACTTGAAGTCATCTATGGACATCTGGCAGAAGTCATGCTTTCGCAACCCACGACGCGAATCTTCCTCAAAACCGGCGAGCCGGAGGCGGCGCAATGGGTCAGCCGGGCCATCGGCAACGTTGAAGTCGAGCGCGTGAGGGAAACCCGGTACGAAGGCTGGCGCGCGGGGAAAACTTCACTGTGGACCGCCAGACCGAGCCCCTGCTGCTCGATTCCGAAATCAGTGGAATGGACCCGCTGCGGGCATATCTGAAGTATGGAAACTACGTTGCCCGGTTCAGCTTCCGTCCGCTCAGAATCCCAGCGGACGAGAA
Organism: Acidobacteriaceae bacterium; assembly: GCA_030038115.1. GTDB lineage: Bacteria > Acidobacteriota > Terriglobia > Terriglobales > Acidobacteriaceae > Palsa-343. Next base: position 944 of record JASHPM010000483.1, read on the forward strand.
TCTGAAGTTCATCGAACGGCTGCACACCGGATAAAACTCTCCGCGTCGCCAACCGGGATCTCGCTGTAATCGAGTCCGTCGCACCCGACGGCCGCATTGCCGCCAGGCTCGACGATAATCGGCAGATCGAATTCAACTCCGCTGACCACCGGCACTTCGATCACGGCTACGCCGTCACCAGTCACAGTGCCCAGGGTCTCACCGCCGAGCGTGTCCTCATCCACGCCGACACCAGCGTCCATCCCGACTTGCTCAGTTCCCGATTCGGATACGTCGCCGTCTCCCGCGCCAGCCACGAAGCAACGATTTTTACCGACGACGTGACCCGGCTTGCTCAACAACTCGGAACAGAGGTCAGCAAAACCTCTCGGCTCTCGAAATCAGTCAATCACCAACCATTACCGGGGAATTGGGATGATGTAACTGCCCGTTTCTCCACGGCCCCACTGGCCGGCGTGGTTTGCTGTCTATGGAGGAATTGCGCTCAATATATTGTTGGACACGCCTACGCAGCGGTGACGTAAATTCGATTGTGTAAATAGCGAGAGGGTGTAAGTTGGCTTTGGCCTGACCAGCTAAAGCCGAACTCCTGAAAGGAGCCTTACACCCCATGGCGAAGATTATCTCGATTGACGAGCATTTCCAACACTTTCTCAACGATTTGAAGGACAGTTTCTGGGGCGATCTTGAACAGAAGACCCGTTTGGCCTGGAAGCAGTTTTTCGAGGCCGACTCGGAGCGGATGCGCAACCTGTACATGGGTTACGAGTCCTACGAACGCGGCCCGCGTCCGGCAGCCGGTTATCGCAACGGCTACTACGAAAGGGACTTTGTGACCCGCTTCGGCACCTTGCGGCTGAAGATTGCGCGCACCCGGGGCAAGAGTTTTCTACCCGCCGGTGTGGAGAAGTTCCAGCGCCGTGCGCCGGAAGTAGCGATGCTGATTCGCGAAGCTTTTCTGCGCGGCATCTCCACTCGCCAGGTGGGCCGTGTGGTGGCCACGCTGACCGGCGAGGTGGTCAGCGCGCAGACGGTCTCCAACCTGACCCGCGATCTGGATGGGGCCGTAAGGGAGTTTCATCAGGCGCTGCTGAAGGACGAATGGGCCTACCTGTTTCTGGATGGAGTGGCGTTGAAGGTGCGTCGGCCTGCGGGGCGGCAGCATGTGCAGATGCTGGTGGCTTACGGCGTGCGCCAGAACGGAACTCGGCAACTGCTTGGTTTTCTGCGCACCAAAGGTGAGGGGCAAGCGCACTGGGAGGCACTTCTGAACGATCTTTATCGACGGGGACTGAAAGGCGACAAGCTGTTGTTGATTGTCACCGACGGTTGCCCGGGCTTGGCAGCGGCCATCCAAACCGTCTATCCCCGCGCCGCGCACCAACGCTGCTGGGTACACAAGATGCGCAATATCCTGGAGAAGGTTCGCAAGCGCGACTACGACGCCGTCAAGGTCGATGCCCAGGCCATTTACCTGGCCAAAGGCCGCCGCCAGGCCGAGGCTGCGGCGCGAGCCTTCTGCCGTCGTTGGCGAAACGAGTATGCCTCTGTGGTCAAGCAGTTGGAGCGCGATCTGCCCGAGCTGCTGGCCTTCTTCGCGTTTCCCAAACACCTGTGGCGCAAGCTGCGCACCACCAACATCATCGAACGCTGCTTCGTCGAAGTCCGACGCCGCACTCGCCCCATGGTCTGCTTCGTCAACGTGCAGTCCGTGGACCGCATCATCTACTCCATCTTCCACAGATTCAACCTGGAATGGAAAAACCGCACCCTCCGCGTATTTACACAAGCGGCTTGACGACACCGATCAGCGTTCAACGTTCCCCATCGTCCTGCAGTCCCGGGTCCTCAAACCCGATGGTGACGGAGAGCGTGTAGAGTGGTCGTGTCCTGATCCTGAGACAGACGCAGCCGGAAGCCGATGCAGAATCCGAAACAGCATAAGAGCGCCGCTGCCACGATCACACTGCTGGTGGCGGCCGTGCTTATCAACTACATTGACCGGGGAAACCTGGCGCTGGCCGCGCCTCTGCTCGCCAGGGACTGGGGCTTGTCGGCCACGCAGTTGGGCATTCTGCTCTCGGCGTTCTTCTGGACCTACGTGATGTTGCAGGTTCCAGTGGGCTGGCTGGTGGACCGGCTGGGCGCCACCACGGTGCTGGCGAGTGGTTTTCTGGCCTGGTCCGGTGCGACCGTGGTCACCGGACTGGCGCGGAGTTTCGCCACGCTGCTGGCGATGCGGCTGCTGCTGGGGGTGGGCGAAGCGGTTATCTTCCCCGCCAGTTCGAAGATCTTCACGGAGTGCCTCGAGGAAAGGGATCGAGGCCTCGCGAACGGTCTGCTGATGGCTGCCATCCGATGGGGCACGGCAGTGGGCGCGTTCGGAGGCGGCCTGCTGATGGCGCGGTTTGGCTGGCGGAGGACGTTCCTGGCGATCGGCGTGGCCGGATTGCTGTGGTTGCCGGCCTGGCTGCGCTGGAAGCCGGCGCCGGTGGTGCACGCGCCGCGGCAGCGCCCGGATGAGCAGCCGGTATTCGCAACGAGCTTCGGAGCCAGCTTTGGAAGGATCGTGCGGCTGCGGCCGTTCTGGGCTGCGTCCATCGGCCACCTCAGCGAGAATTATCTGCTGTACCTGCTGATGAGCTGGCTGCCGTATTACCTGGTGCACGAGCGGCATCTGTCCTCCACGTCCATGGCATGGACCGCGGGCATGCTGTATGCGATGGATTCGACGGCGGCGATCGTGGCCGGGCGGATCGCGGACCTGCGGATCCGGCGTGGCGTGAGCGCGTGCACCGCGCGGAAATGGCCGATGCTGATCGGTCTGCTGATCGCGATGATTTCGCTGCTGGGGTGCGCCGTGGCAGGGCCAGGCACCTGGCTGTTCTGGCTGGCCGGGGCCGCAGTAGGGTGCGGAGCCTCCTGCTCGGGGGTCTATGCCATCGCGCAAACCCTGGCTGGACCGCAGCTGGCCGGGCGCTGGGTAGGAATGCAGAACTGCGTCGCTAACTTTGCGGGTATCGTGGCGCCGGCACTCACCGGTTTCCTGGTGGAGCGGACGGGGCGCTTCAACGCGGCGCTCAACCTTGCGGCTGCGATTGCCGGGGTGGGAATGCTGTCGTGGGTCTTCGGCATCCGCTCGTCCGACGAACCGGACCCGCTGCGGGACGTGGCCCTCGCCCAGGCACTCTGAGAATTCCAATGGCGAGGCCGCGCTGGCGGTGGGGGTCAGTTCTTTACAATCCTTCCCGGGCCGCAGCGGAGGACAATGGGACGGTCTGGATGGGAGGGGTGCGATGGTGGAGGGTTCATCGGAAGTGGGTTCTTCGGGGGTGGTGGCGCAGCGCATGCACTGGGTACGGATTCTGGTTGGAGGATTTTTGGCGGAGGCCATATTGATTGCGATCGCGATTCCGGTCGGCGTGAAGTGGGGCCAGCATCCGCTGCTCTATATCGCGCCGGCGGGATCGCTGGTGCTGTGTTTCCTGTTTGCGTGGTGGGTGGGGCGAGGGGTTGAATCGCGCTTCGTGGTGCACGGATTGCTGGTGGGCGTGGTGGCGACGCTGATTTATCTGGCGCTGACGCGGGCTCGGCCGGAGCCGATGGCGTATGTGATCGCGCACGGCCTGAAGCTGTTGGGCGGAGCTGGAGGCGGTTGGTTCGCGGGGCGGCGAAAGCTACGGAGTTTCTGACTCGGTCATCGGCACGCGCACGATGATGGCGTCGCCACTATGCACCATGAGCTGGGAGAAGGAATAGCTGCCGGGCATCGTAAAGGATTTGTATTTGCTGTTGAGGGCGACGACTGTGCCGGTGGGCCGCGCGTGCGGATCGGAGGGAACGGTGAAGCAGACGCGCACGTCGGGCTGGCCGTCCCCGTCGAGGTCGATGTCTTCGCTGACGCGGGCGGGCAGGGAAGCGGCGGGACGGAAGGCGATCTGGACGAAGGGGTCGAGAGCCTGCAGCGCGCGGGGGCGCACGGGCTGGTAAACGTCGATGTGGTAGCCGGTGCGCGACAGCGTGCGGGCGATGACGCCGCCGGAGTAGGAGTCGTCGACGTGCAGGCCCGCGTGGGCAACGCCTTTGGTGATGAGTCCCATAAGCACGAAGGGCACGCAGGCCGCGACGATAAGCGTGACCGCGGCGCCGGCGTAAGCGAGAAGAGCGAAGATACGTGCGCGCATGGGGTCCTCCTTTATTTGAAGGGCAGAAAGCCAATCATGGTGGCGACGGAATTGGCCAGGATGCTGCCGCCGAACATGGTGGCCATGGCCCAGGCGCCGTAGAGGAAGAGCAGGCGGGCGCGCTCGGGCTTAAGGGCGACTTTGGTGCCTTTCAGGTGCCAGACGGCGGCGTCTTTTTTGCAGCTGTCGACGCAGGCGCCGCACTTCATGCAGTTGAGCAGGGTTTTGCCGTCACGGATGGATTCGGCGGAGAGCGCCTGAGTGGGGCAGGCGGTCCGGCAAAGGGTGCAGTCGACGCATTTTTCGCGGTCGAAGCGAATTTCGAAGAGGTTGATTTTGTTGAACAGCGACTGAAATGCGCCGAAGGGGCAGAAATACGCGCACTGGGTGCGCTTTTTGGTGAGGAAGGGGAGCACGACGACCAGGCCCGCGAAGAGGGTGATGAAAATGCCCATCTGGATGGCGGTTTCGACGGAGTGGACGGCGGGATATTCGGTGACGGTCTTGAAGGGGCAGAGCCACATGCAGTAGACCGGCTCGAAGAGAGCGGCGGAAAGAACGACAACAAAGAGCAGGATGGCCCAGGGAACGAGGCGCAGGCGCGGATCGAGGCGGCGAATCTTCATGTGTTTGGGAAACGCGGCGAAGCCTTCCTCGATGCCGCCAAAGAAACAGATGTAGCTGCACCAGGCTTTGCCGACGACCAGGGTCATGGCGGACCAGATGCCGATCATGATGGCGATGGAGTGCGGGTTGCTGGCGGTGGGGAGGATGGATCCCGGAAAGATGACGGTGCGGGTGAACGCCGCCGGGATGAGGAGCATGGGAGTGACCATGAAGCAGAAGGGGGTATCGCCGGAAACCATGCGCTCGATGGGAATGCTCATGGTGCCGCGCAGGGCGACGAGGGCGGCGATAAAGCCGACAGGGAAGAGGAATCCCAGAGCAACAAAGAAGTACCGGCGCCAGCGGTAGGTTTTGCCAGTGCGCATCATCAGGAAGAACAGCGTGGTCATGAAGAGAATGACGGCTACGGCTCCGATGTGCGAATTGCGCCCATGCTGCTGGAATGAGGGCGTGAACATGAGCAGCGCCCAGAGCGCCATGGGAAGGGTGAGCAGGATCGACCGGCCAATGCTGCGAAACGGCGGGGCCGGGGTGCGGGGACGTGCGAGGGCGGGGCTAGCCATAAATCGCCTTCTCGATCAGGAGCGAAGCTCCGGAGAATCCGTACCAGCAGGCAAGCAGAACAGCGGCCAGGCGGGCGACGGTGAGGAAGGAGGGAGTGCGACGGACGACTCCGAGGGAGAGAAAAGGTGTGAACCAGACCGCGGTGCCGACGAAGAAGACGGCGAAGAAGAGCAGCGCGGCGGGCAGTGAGGGAAGCTGGGCGGCGCGCACGCCGGCGACGAGGAACGGCGGGCAAAGGTTGATGCCGGTGAGGAAGCCGAGCGCGGCGGCTCCGGTGGGGCGCGGGCGCGGATCGGGAGGGGCGCCGATGTGGACGAGCCTGTTCCGGTGAGTATGACGAAAGGCGCAGCCGGCGTGGGGCCATGCCACCGCGTAGATGAGGAGTCCGGCGGCGAGGGCGACCTGAACACTACCGAAGACCCAGGAGCGTCCGGTCCAGGAGCGGGAGATGGCGAGGCCGGCGAACCAGATGAGCGCGGCGAAGAGCAGATAACCGGCGAGGCGGGCGGCGAGGAAGATGGACAACTGGCGGGCATGGACGCGCACGCCACGGGGCTGCACGAGCATCCACGGCAAAACGACGGGGCCGCAGGAAGCGAGGCAGATGGGGCCGGTGGCGAGGCCGAGCATGAGGGCCTCAGCAGCAGCGGTGGAAATGGAAAGAGCCGCCATTGTGGCGGATGCTACGCCTGGAAGGAGCCGGGGACAGTGACCACCGTCACCCGTTCGGCGCGCTCGCTTGCGCGAGCTTGCTCAGGGCAGGCTCCGTTCGGCGCGCTCGCTTGCGCGACATCGCGTCTACACTCACCGCAGGGGGTGACAGCGGTCACTGATCTCCGGCTGGTTTCGGATTATGTGTGGGACAGCCACTTCCGGTGACCTTCATGCCCGGACTGTCTCACGACATACGCTTTGCACTGCGGCAGCTGCTCCGCACCCCTTACTTCACGGCGACTGCGATCGTGATGCTGGCTCTGGGCATCTGCGCCACCGGCACCGCCCTGAGCTGGATCGAAGGCACCATGCTGAACCCGGTGCCCGGGGCCCGCGATACCAGCCGCCTGGTCACCATCATGCGCGGAACCTGGAATATCTCGCCGCCACCGCCCTTTTCTTATCTGGACTACCGCGACCTGCGCAGCGCCAGCCGCACCCTCAGCGGCATTCTCGCCTACCACCACGAATGGGCAACCCTGACCGCGGGCGACTCGCCACAGCGCATTTACGCCGCTCAGGTGAGCGGAAACTACTTCGATGTGCTGGGAATCCAGCCCGCTCTGGGGCGATTTTTCCGGCTCGATGAAGAGGCACAGCCTGGCGGTGTGCCCTACGTCGTCCTCGGCTACTCATTGTGGAAGACCAGGTTCGGAGGGGACTCGGCAATTGTCGGTAAATCCGTCGAGATCCAGCATCAGCCCTTTACCGTCATCGGGGTTGCGCCGGAAGGCTTCGTGGGATGCATGCCCGCGATTCGCGAGGACCTGTGGGCGCCGCTGGCCGCCAGCAGCGCAGCCGGCGGCAACGACTGGGATTTGCTGCATCGCGAGAATACCTGGCTCAACCTAATGGGCCGACTCCGTCCCGGAGTGAGCCGGCGCGCGGCCACCCAGGACCTGGAGACGATCATGCGCAGGCTGGTGGCCGAATACCCGGCTGCGCATCTCGGCGTGAACACGATCACGCTGGACCCGCTGTGGCGCTCTCCGTTCGGCGGCAACGGCTACTTTTCCGCCTCGCTGCCGGTGTTGCTGGCAATTGCGGCGCTGGTGCTGCTGCTCACCTGTGCGAACGTCGCCACGCTGATGCTGGTGCGTTTCGTCGCGCGCGCACGGGACCTGGCGATCCGGCAATCGCTGGGTGCGGGGAGGGCCGGGCTGATGCGGCAAATGATTCTCGAGGGCCTCTTCGTGTCGCTCGCGGGTTCCGCCGCGGCCTTCATGCTCACCCTGTGGACGTCGAGCACGCTGGGCCGCTTCGTTCCGCCGAACGCCAGCCCCATCGCGGTCAGCGGCAGGGTCGATCCGCGCGTGGCGCTGGCGCTGCTTGCCGTCGCTATCGGCGCTGGCGTGCTCTGCGGAGCTCTGCCGGCATGGCGTTCCACTCACATCGCTCCGGCGGAGGTCCTGCGCGAGCAATCCGCGAATCTCTCCTCCGGGTCGTACAACCGGCACGTTCTCAGCGGGCTGGTGGTCGCACAGGTTGCGCTCTCGGTGGCCCTCCTGGTCTCGGCCGGCCTGTTGCTGCGCACTCTGCGCAACAAGGCCACCGCCAATCCCGGCTTCGATGCGGCCCACGTGCTCACGGCCACCGTCGGACTGGACACCGGCTATTCCCGCAGCGAGATCCGGCAGTTCCAGAAGAAGATCCTGGTCCGGGCGCGGGAACTCCCCGGAACGACGCAGGTCTCGCTGACGGACTGGCTGCCGCTGAGCCTGAGCCGCAAAACCGGCGACGTGTGGCCGGAGGGCTATGTGCCGAAACTGCATGAATCGGGCGAGGTGGACCGCGCCGACGTCTCCGCCGGGTATTTTGCCACCATGAGGATTCCGATCGTCGAGGGCCGGGAGTTTGCCGACACGGACGATGCGCAGGCCCCGCCGGTGATGATCGTGGACGAGACGGCCGCGGCCCGTTACTGGCCCGGAAAGGATCCGCTGGGCCGCAGGCTGCGCATGTGGAACACGCTCTACACCGTGGTGGGCGTGGCGAGGAATTCCGCCCATCTGCGCATCGGAGAAACGCAGCAGCCGATGATCTACAACTCGATCTTTCAGTCGGGCGACCCGGAAACCATCCTGCAGGTGCGCACGCCGGACGAACCGGAGGCCCTGGCGCCGGCAGCGGTAAAGGCAATCCACGAGATCGATCCGCAGTGGCTGGTGTACGACGTGCGGCCGCTGCGCGAGACCGCGCAGGCCGCCAGCACTTTCGCCATCATGGAGTCCACCTTCGCCTCGGCCTTTGCGCTGCTCGCGCTGGTGCTGGCCGCCTCGGGCATCTACGGCGTCCTGGCGTACCGGACGCAGCTGCGCACGCACGAAATCGGCATTCGCCTGGCGCTGGGGGCCGGGCGGCAGGACGTGCTGTGGCTGATCCTGCGCCAGGGGTTGCGGCTCACCGCTCTGGGCATCGCCCTGGGCATCGTGATCACCGTAGCGCTCACCCACTTCATCCGGGCACAGCTTTACGGAGTGAGCCCCGCGGACCCGGTCACCCTCCTGCTGGTCACGCTGCTGCTGGTTTTTGTGGCGGGGGCAGCGTCGTCGCTGCCTGCGTTGCGCGCGATGCGCATCGATCCGATGGCTGCCATCCGCGAGTTGTAAGCCGCAGCGGGCGAGACGTCCGGACGGCTTCGAGCGGGCGGGGCAACGGACCGGTGGGGCCTTTTCGCCGCTCAGCCGTCTGTTATGATGGCCCGTTTTCGAGGGGAAGGCGATTGCTATGCGGAGTCCCGTATCGGGTGGGTTATCCGCGTTGTTTCTGGTGCTGACGCTGGCGGCGCCGGTGGGATGGGCGCAGGTGATGGCGACGCATCCGTTCGATACGGAGATGAACCGCGCTCTGGCTCTGGAGGCGGGAGCGACGGCGACCGATGTTCCGCATCACGTGCACTACGATCTGAAGCTCTACAGCCACAAGGGCAAGCTGACGACGGGGACGTGGGACATCTGGCGCGATCCGCTGCACTACGTGCGGGTGGATATTGTGGCGGGGGATTTTCACTA
>JASHPM010000484.1 GCA_030038115.1 Acidobacteriaceae bacterium
GGTTGACCATCCCCGCGAGAGACGCGCGAAATGCCGGGCTGCGGGCCTCGGCGATGCGGGCGAGGATCGAGGCGGCGTTCGGCTCGGCGTCGAGGACGTTGCGGGCGCGCTCGCGGCCCTTCTGGCGCAGGCCGATGTTAACGGTGGGCAAGCGAAAGGAGGCGGTTTCCATGATGCCGCTGGAGGAGTTGCCGAGCATGATGTCGACCTGGCGCAGGAGGCTCCAGTAAGTGATGGCGTCGAGATTGACGAAGAGTTTGCCGGCAGTGTGACGCGCGAGGAAGGAACGGGTGCGGTCGATGAGGGATCGGCTGCCGGCGTCGGCGTTGGGGTAGCAGAAGAGGATTTGCATCGTGCCCGGTTCGGCGAGTTGATCCAGCACAGCGAAGAGGGCCGCGGCTTCGCAGGTGGTGTCGGGCTCGAGCGTGACAGGATGGTACGCGACCAGAATCGCGGGTATACGGAAGTCGAGATCGCAGGCAGCTTCGACTTCCGGGCGGGAGAGAAGCTGGCTGCGGCGCAGGTGATCGAGCGAAGGAGCGCCCGCGCGGTGGACACGCCAGGGTTCTTCGCCCATGGCGATGACGCGCTCGCGCGCAGATTCGGTCGATGTGAAGTGGATGTGGCTCATTTTGGTGAGGGCGTTGCGGACGGCATCGTCAATCGCGCCTTCGCTGATCTCGCCGCCTTCGATATGGGCGATGGGAATGCGCAGGGAGAGCGCGACGGAGGCGGGCGCGAGCATCTCGTAGCGGTCGGCGATGAGGAGGAGCAAATCGGGACGCAGGGCGCCGAGAGTATCGGCGAGGGAGAGCACGGCAACGCCGATGCTTTTGGCCATGCCGATGTCGGTGTCGGAACTGAGCAGGGATTCAATGCGCGTCGCGATGGGGAAACCGTCCTTTTCGATCTCGCCGATGGTCGCGCCGAACTCGGGCGAGAGATGCGAAGCCATGACGATGAGGCGCAGATCGACGGCTGGGTGTTCCGAGAGCAATTTAAGCGGCCAGTAGAGGTGGCTGTAGTCGGCGCGGGAGGTGGTGACGACGGCGATGCGGCGCTTCATCGTGGCGCGGTTTCGCGTCGCAGGATCGCGGCCCAGGAAAGCGGGAACAGGGGTCGCGGCGCGGCGAAAAAGTCAGTCTGCACTTTGCGAAATTATAATTGCAGCCGATTCCACCCATGCCGGTCACTCTCCTTTCCGCCACAGAGCAGCTTGCGCTATTGCGGCGGCGCGCGATCACGCCGCTGGAGCTGGCCGAGGTGCACATCGCGCAAATTCAGCGACTCAACCCGAAATTGAATGCTCTCGTCGATTTCGATGCGGAGCGTGTGCGCGCGCTGGCGGCGCAGACGCGACCGGGGCCGCTGTCGGGACTGCCGGTCACGGTGAAGTCGTCGATTGCGGCCGCGGGCTATCGTTGCGAAATTGGGAGCACCCTCAACAAATGGCCGAACCCTGGGTCGATACCGGAGAAGAATGCAGCCGTGGTGGAGCGGCTGATCGGGGCGGGCGCGATCCTGCTGGGAACAACGAATTGTCCTGAGTTTCTGATGGCGTATGAGACGGAGAATCTGCTGTATGGGAGCACGCGGAATCCCTGGAATCCGGAGTATTCCGCGGGGGGTTCCAGCGGCGGCGAAGCAGCGGCGATTGCCGCGGGAATGTCCGCGGGCGGCCTGGGCAGCGACAGCGGCGGATCGGTGCGCGAGCCGGCGCACTTTACGGGCATCTGCGCGCTGAAACCGACAGCGGGGCGCTTCCCGGCCGCGGGACATCTGCCGCCATGTCTGGGGCCGTTTTCTTTTCTGGGAGCGATTGGGCCGATGGCGCGGACGGTGGGCGACGTGGCCCTGTTTTTTGAGACGCTGTCGGGACAGGACGCGACGGATCCTGGCAGCGCCCCAGTTGCGCATCGCGCCGTTTCGCGTGAGGACGCGAAGGGCGTGGCGATTGGGTGGTTCGAGGACGACGGCCTGGTTCCTGTGACCCCGGAAACGCGAGGCGCAGTGCGGCAGGCTGCGCGAGCACTGGAGCAGCACGGGTTTAAGGTGAGGCCATTTCGACCAAAATCGCTCGAAGCGGCGCGGAAATTGTGGTGGATCTTCTTTGTGCAGTGCGGGGCCATGCTCTACGAGCCGACGATTCGCGGACGAGAGGACGAGCTGAGTCCGACGTTTCGCGACTTTCTGGCGATTGCGCGGGCAGAGGCGCCGCTGACGGCCAGTTCCCTGCTCGACGCGTGGGTCGAGTCCGACAAAGTGCGGACAAAACTGCTTGAGGAGATGCGGGAGTGTCCGATTCTGCTTTGTCCCGTGTGCTCGATTCCGGCGTTCAAGCCCTTTGAACGCAGCTGGACCGTTGAGGGCCAGACCGTCGCGTATCTCGATGCGATGCGGTACACGCAGTGGTTCAATTTGCTGGGAGGACCGGCGGCAGTTGTGCCGGTGAGCCGGTCGGGTGAAGGGCTGCCGATTGGGGTGCAGATCGGCGGACGTCCGTTCGACGATGAGCTGGTGCTGGCGGTAGCAGCAGCGGTGGAGAGTGAATTTGGATATCAGCCGCCGGCGATGGCGCTGTGAGACGACGAGCTTGCGATCATCGCGAGGGAGAAGGCGCCAATCAAAAGGCCCGCTGTTCGGCGGGCCTTCATGTTTCCTGCCGATCGGCTACGGCTTGAGCCGCGAGAAGAGATTCAGTTTGGAAACGTCGTTCACCATGATGAAGGCGAAGAACAGGATCAGCATGACGAAGGCGACCTGGTAAACGCGCTCCTTGAATTCCTGCTTGAGATCGCGGCGAATCAGGCCTTCGATGCAGAGGAGCAGGATCATGCCGCCATCGAGGATGGGGATGGGCAGCAGGTTCATGATGCCGAGGTTGAGGCTGATAAGAGCGGTGAGGCCGATGATCGGTTCCCAGCCGTGCATCTCGGCGGCTTCGCCGGTCATGCGGGCCATGCCGATGGGACCGCTGAGCTGCTGCATGACCGCGCCGTGATGGGTGAACATGCGGTGCAGGATGTCGAGAATGTAACCGGAGTAGCGCAGGTTGTAGCTGATGGAGCGGCGGACGGCCTGGGGTAACGGCAGCTGCTCGACACGGAAGGGCGGCGGCTCGGCGCTGAATCCGAGGCGGTAACCAGGGCCGGCCCCGTAGTCGGTCCAAACGGGCTGCACCGTAACGCTGAACTGTTTGCCGCTGCGGACCACAGCCAGGTTCGCGGGCTTGTTGCCGGCTTCATCCAGAACCGCACTGATCGCGGGGACGCCATGGACCTGCTGGCCGTTAACGGCGACGATGCCGTCGCCGGCCTCGAGGCCCGCCTTCGCGGCAGGATTGCCAGGCATCACGTCTTCGACGATGACTGGGCCGTCCTGCCACCGAGGCAGCAGACCGAGCGACTCGATCTCGAAGTCCTGCCCCCTGGAGGGGTCAGACAGCAGCAGCTCGGTGCTGAATTGTTTGGTTTGTCCACTGACGGTGCGCTCGACGGTGACCGGAACTGTGGTGTTGACGTCGAGGAGGGCGCGGTCGGTCAGCTTTTCCCACGTGGGATTCTGCTCGGTATCAAAACGGATGATGCGGTCACCCGCCTGGAGGCCAGCGCGGCCAGCGGGCGAATTCGGGGGCACCACATCGAGCAGGGCCGGAGAGTCGAGGTATTGCTCGACCTCGTTGTGCATCATGTAGAGGCCGGCCATGAGCACGAAAGCCAGAATGAAATTCGCGACCGGACCGGCTACGGCGATGAGAACGCGCTGCCAGCGCGGATGGGCGCTGAATTCGCCGGGATCGCCGGTGGTTTCAGAGCCGGGAGTCTCACCGGACATCTTGACGTAACCGCCGAGGGGCAGAGCGCTGACGCGGTAATCGGTATCGCCCCACTTGAAGCCGAAGAGGCGTGTGCCGAAGCCCAGCGAAAAAACCT
>JASHPM010000485.1 GCA_030038115.1 Acidobacteriaceae bacterium
TGGCGCGCTTCGTCGAAGACACCCTCCTCGTCCTCAACGCCATCACCGGCCCCGACCCCGCCGACGCCTACAGCGTCCCCAGCCATCTCGACTTCGACGCCGCCGCTCCCGTCCGCGGCTTGCGCGTCGGCTACTTCCCTGAATGGATGAACGAGGACCCCGCCACCGAAGTTGACCGCGCCGCTCTCCACATTCTCCCGCAACTCGGCATGATCCCCGTCGAAGTCTCACTCCCCGACTGGCCCTACGACACCCTCGATGTCATCCTCTTCGCCGAATCCGCCGCGTCCTTCGAGGAAATCACCCTCAACCACCAGGTCGACGAGCTCCGTGCACAGGTCCCCGACGCCTGGCCCAACACCTTCCGCCAGTCCCGCTTCCTCTCCGCCGTCGACTTCGTCCAAGCCGATCGCCTCCGCCGCAAAGTCGCCGCCGAAATGGCCCGCATCTTCTCTCGGGTCGATCTCCTCCTCGTCCCCTCTCTGCGCGACGATATGCTCACCATCACCAACCATACCGGCCACCCCTCCCTCACCCTCCGCGCCGGATTCATCGAAGTCTCTGAAGCCCGCAGCGACTGGGCCCCCGATCCCGCCCATCCCCTCCCAAAATTCTCGCCACCGCGCCGCGTCCCCCACGGCGTCACCCTCATTGCTCGTCCCTTCGACGAAGGCACTCTCGGCTCCGCCGGCATCGCCCTCGAACGCGCCTTCCGCGTCGCCCAGGAACATCCCCCCGGCTTCTGAATCCTGCCCCGCACATCCCGCGCTGCCGCCTCCGCCGCAGTACCCTCCGTCTCCGGACGCGACCCTCGTCACAGGCCATTGTGACCGCGCGCACATACAGCCGTTGTGCCGCTTCTTCTGAATAGTCGGTAGCGGCCGCGTCCATGCGCTTTCGTGCAGATCCACACGGCCGCCTGCAGAGGAACGGCTTCATGCGCATTCCCAAAGATGCACGGCATCTCTTCCGCCTCGCGGGCCTCTTTGCTGTCGGAACCCTGTCGTTTCTCGTCATCCGCAGCTTCATCGTTCCCCGCAGCTTCGGCCAGTACGGGCACTACCGCGGCGCCTCCATTGCCGAGATCGCTGCTCATCCCGTTCACTTCGCCGGACACCAGACCTGCGAAACCTGCCACGCCGACGTCGCCCAAACCAAAAGTTCCGGCAAACACGCGCAGGTAAATTGCGAGGCCTGCCATGGTCCGCAGGCCAAACACGCCGACGATCCCTCCATTGATCCCGGTAAGCCGGACACGGCGGTGCTCTGCGTCCGCTGCCATGCCGCCAGCGCCGCCAGGCCGAAGGGCTTTCCCCAGGTCGATGCGGACGCCCACTCCAACGGCCTTCCCTGCCAGACCTGTCACCAGCCCCACAATCCGGCCATCGCCGCGGGAGGATCCAAATGAACATCACGCGACGCCGACTCCTCGTCCTTTTGCCCGCCGCTGCCGTCGCCTGGGAGTCGATCCTGGCCGGCACGCCCGAAGCCTCGCCCAACTATGCGATGACCGAGCACTGGTGGAGCATGCTCATCGACATTCCCAAATGCATCGGATGCGGCAACTGTGTCCGCGCCTGCCAGGCGGAGAACGATGTGCCCGACGGTTTCTTCCGCACCTGGGTCGAGCGCTACCACGTTGACGACTGGAACCTCGCCAATCCTCACGTCATTTCGCCCGACGGCGGCAAAGAAGGATTTTCCTCCACCCAGGACGACAGCGGCAAATACTTCTTCGTCCCCAAGCTCTGCAACCACTGCGCGGATTCGCCCTGCACCCAGGTTTGCCCCGTCGGCGCCACCTTCATAACCCCCGACGGCGTCGTGCTGGTGGACCAGAAATACTGTCTCGGCTGCGCCTACTGCGTGCAGGCCTGCCCCTACGGCTGCCGCTACATCCATCCCACGAAGAAAGTCGCGGATAAATGCACTCTCTGCTACCACCGCATCACCAAAGGACTGACCACGGCCTGCTGCGAAGCCTGCCCGACAGGCGCGCGCCAGCTGGCCGACCTCAAAAACCCAAACGACCCGATCCACGCCTTCCTGAAAACCCACAGCGTCCAGGTTCTCAAGCCGCAGATGGCCACCGGCGCCAAGGTTTTCTACAACGCGCTGGACGGCTCGGTGCGCTAGCGGAGTGAAAAGGAGACTGGTGAGCTATGCCCGGCGTTGAAGGCTTCATGTACCCGAACGAAGTATCGCTTTACTGGAGCGTACTCATCGTTCTGTATCCGTTTATCACCGGACTCGTGGCTGGCGCCTTCATTCTGGCCTCCCTCGAGCGTGTGTTCCGCGTCGAGGCCGTCAAGCCCACTTACCGTCTCGCCCTGCTCACTGCCCTGGCTTTCCTCATCGTCGCGCCCCTGCCCCTGCAGCTGCATCTGGGCCACCCGGAGCGCTCCTTCGAGATGTATCTCACCCCGCACCGCTCCTCGGCCATGGCCATGTTCGGCTTCGTCTATCTCTGGTATCTCATGGCTGTTCTCGTCGTCGAGATCTGGCTCGACTACCGCGCCGACATCGTCCGCCTCTCGCAGTCCACCACCGGCTGGAAACGCCTGCTCTACCGCATAATGACCCTCGGCTCCGACAACATCAGCCAGGGCGCGCTCCGCATCGATGAGCGCGTGGGCTGGCTGGTCACCCTCATTGGTATTCCCTCCGCCTTTTTGCTCCACGGATATGTCGGCTTCATCTTCGGCTCCATCAAGGCCAACCCCTGGTGGTCTTCGCCTCTCATGCCCGTGGTCTTCATCTTCTCTGCCATGGTTTCGGGAATCGCAGCCGTCATGCTTCTCTATATGGCCGCCACGCGTCTGCGCCGCCAGCCCATCGACATGCGCTGCGTCGACACCATCGCCATGTACATGTTCTATATCTTCATCGTCGACTTCAGCCTCGAGATGCTCGACCTCATCCATCGCATCTACGAGGCTGACGAATCCTTCCGCAGCCTCGATTTCATGGTGCACACCAGGCTGCGTTTTTCTCAGATCGTGCTCCAGCTCATCGTCGGCACCCTCACTCCCATCCTGCTCCTCGCACTGACGCAGGTGACGAAGCTTTCGGCAATCGTCCGCAAACGCATCTACGTGATCTCCGCATCCCTCGCCCTCATCGGCATCTTCGCCATGCGCTGGAACGTCGTCATCGGCGGCCAGCTTTTCTCCAAGAGCTTTCTCGGCTACACCACCTACAAAATGGCCCTGGCTACTCGGGAGGGACTGCTCGTTTCCATTGCCCTCACCATCCTGCCGCTGCTCATCCTCGCGGTGCTCGTCAAACTCCTGCCTCCGTGGACTGAGCAGACTCACGCATCCATTCCAGCGGCTGCCGCTGCGCAGGCGCATTAGCGCGGCGCTTCCGCCAGGTCTTCACAAAGGCGGTGGAGACAATGATCGACGTTTCCGATGCAGTCGAACAACTCACCCGGACCGTGGCGGATTTGCAGCGCCGCGTCGGCGTTCTCGAAGGCGCTTCGCGCGTCCAGCTCCCGGCTCCTGCCCAACCCACGCTCCCTGCAACCGCCCTTCCGGCTGCCGAACCCCGCCCCCTTCCCGCGGCAGCCGCAATCTTTCTCGTCCTTGGTAAGGCCATGCTCGCTGTCGCCGGGGCTTACCTGCTCCGCGCGTTAGCTGAGTCCAGCGCCCTCCCGCGCACGCCCGTCATCGCCATCTCCATTCTTTACGCTTTCGTCTGGCTCATCCCGGCCACGCGCGCTGTCGCAAAAACGTGGTTCCCCAGCGCCGTTTGGGCCATTACCTCCGCCCTCATCCTCATTCCCATGCTCTGGGAGCTCACCCTCCGCTTCCGCTTCCTGCCCGATGCCATCACCGCCGTCGTTCTCACGGTCTTCGTCATCGCCGCTTCCGCCCTCGCCTGGAAACACCACTTTGCCGCGGTGGCGTGGGTGGCCGATTCCGCCGGAAGCATCGCCGCCGTCATCCTGGCCATCGCCACGCGCGATCCAGCCCCCTTCATCGTCGCCCTCCTCATCATGGCCAGCGTCGGCGAAATCGCCGCCGCCCGCCATCGCACTCTGCGCGTCAGGCCGCTCGTTGCGGCCGCTGCCGACTTCGCCGTCTTTGCTCTCATCTGGATCTATTCCAGCCCCGCCGCCTCCCATGCGGAGTACGCTCCCCTCGGCCCAGCCACGCTGCTGGCCTTCGGCCCGCTTCTGCTCCTCATCTATGCGGCCAGCGCAACCACGCAAACCATGCTGCTCCGCCACCGCATCTCCTTCTTCGAGACCGCGCAGACCCTCATCGCCTTCCTTCTGGCCTGCTGGGCGGTCTTCGCCTTCTGGTCCGGCCCCGGCGCCATTTTTCTCGGAATCCTCTGTCTGCTCGCTGCAGCCGCCGGTTACGCCGTCACCTTCGCCTGGTTCGGCCGCCTTCATGCGCAGCGCAATTACCACGTCTACGCCACCGGCAGCCTGGCTCTGTTCCTGGTGGGCTGCTGGCTATGCCTTCCGCCCGCGGTCCTGGCGCTGTCTCTCAGCCTCGCCGCCATACTCGCTACCCTCCTTGGCATCCGCACCGCCCGCATGACGCTCCAGTTCCATGGCCTCGCCTATATCGCAGCCGCTGCCTTCTCTTCCGGTTTGCTGGCCTGGATCGCTCGCGCTATGACCGGCGCGCTCCCCTCTTCGCCCGGATGGATCGTCTTCCTCGTCTCCGTTTCTTCACTGATCTGTTATGCGGCCGTGGCACGCTCCCACGGCCCGCATGGCGACCGCTGGTGGACTCGGCTTCTCCGTCTTCTCGCCGCCGCTTTGGCCGCGGCTGCCTCGGCGTCGCTGCTGGTATGGGTGTTGCTGCGTCTCACCGCCGTCGCTGTCGTTCCGGACGCCTCGCATATCGCGGTCATCCGCACCCTCATCACCTGCGCTCTCGCTCTGGGCCTGGCCTGGAGCGGCGCCCTCTGGCAGCGCAGAGAACTCGCGTGGCTTGCCTGGGCAGCCCTGGCCTTCGGCGCTTCCAAGCTGCTCTTTGAGGATCTGCGCCACGGTCGCCTCGCCTTCACCGCCGCATCCCTCTTCCTCTACGCCGTCACTCTGTTGCTCGTCCCCCGGCTGATGCATCTTAGGACCCACCCACGCCAGCCAGCCTGACCGAATAACTCTAAGTGCAAACCGCGTCGCCAACCACTAAGGAATCTCTGAATAGCCGTGGTTTTGAAGGGCGCGGCTTCAGCTTGTGCGCAAGATCCTGCGCACCTGCCGTTACCTCCGCGTTCCAGAGTCGAACTCGAGCGTTTCTCCCAACCAACCTTGTCCTCCTGAGGCTGAGCGCCGCGAGGCCGAGGGATCTGCGGTTGCTTTTTCCTCACCGAGCAGAACCATGCACGAAGACCGCTAGAGCACCAGGATCATGGCGAGCCGCAGCCACACGCTGTACGTCGGTGTTACTGGCAATCTGCAGCTTCTTTCGGCACAAGTGGAAGGAGCACGCCGGATTTACCGGTCGCCGGGCGTGAAAGGGAGCGTAATATGGTGCAGCTTTTAATGCGTGGGCACGAGGGCCCCAAGGTGACTGGCAAACCAGCTTTATGCACTTGTCTTCTGCTCGGCGCGGTGATGGCTTCGACGGGATGCAGCAGGCTGGATAACGCGATCAAGTGCCGGTCAGCTGACCCGGACACCAGAATCGCCGCGTGCACGGCACTGATCCAGTCAGGCCAGGTTTGGACGACGACGAAACTGTCCACCGTCTACAACAACCGCGGTACTGCCTACATGAGTAAGGGCGACCACGACCACGCAATCCAGGATTTCAGCGACGCGATTCGCCTCGACCCCAGGTTTGCACTCGCCTACAACAACCGCGGCGCCGCCTGGGTTGACAAGAAGGATTACGACCGCGCGATCCCGGATTACAACGAAGCGATCCGCCTGAACCCGAAAATCGCAGCCGCCTTCTACGGCCGCGGCGAGGCTTACGACCACAAGGGTGATTTCGATCGCGCGATCCAGGATCACAGCGAAGCCATTCGCCTGAACCCGAACTTTGCATACGCTTACGACGCTCGCGGCCGCGCTCATAGGAACAAAGGCGAATTCGACAGCGCGATCCAGGATTACACCGACGCCATTCGCCTCGACCCCACGTTTGCCCTCGCCTGGAACAACCGCGGCGACGCTTACAGGAGCAAGGGCGACTACGACCGCGCGATCAAGGATTTCAACGAAGCCCTCCGTCTGAATCCAAACCTCATGTCCGCCTGGGGTAACCGCTGCGGCGTCTACCTTCTCCAGTCCAACCTGATCGCCGCGATTGCGGATTTTAAGCACATGACATCCGTCGCGCCGTCCTCGAACTCGACGGTTATTGCGGCGTTGATGCTGCACATCGCGATCAAGCAACAGGGGCACGACGATGCGCAGTTGCTTGCACCGGTGGCGTCGGCCGCCGACCTGTCAAAATGGCCCGGGCCGATGCTGAAGCTCGACGTGGGGCAGATCACGGTCAGGGAGGTCATGGCGGCGGCGGCCAACCCCGACGCCGACAGGCAGAAGTGGCAGCTTTGCGAAGCAAACTACTTCACCGGCGAGGACGCGCTAATCCATCATCAACGAACAACGGCGCTGGCGCGCCTCAATGCCGCGCGCGATGGCTGCCCGAAGGGTGACGGGGCGTACAGCGCAGCACTTGTGGAACTGAAGCGGCTGGGCGCACCCGCTCCTCCGGCTAAATAGGGCGGAGCCGACCGCCGAGAGACCGCGCGGAACGATAGAGGCGTCGCGACGTGAGCGGCCTTTCCGCGCATCTCCAGTCCAGCTGTTTGCCCCCGCCAGCTTCCAGCTTCCAGCCACCAGCTACCGGCCTCGGTCCGTTCGTCGTTGACATTTCGCCACGCCCGGATCATCTTTATCGTCAAGTTTCGCATCAGCCCCCGCCCGCACTGTGAGCTAACGGCTCAACCGCCAGGAGTCGGATGAGAAGAAAATCGCTGTGTGTTTGTGCACTCGTTGCTCTTATGCTTTCATCTGTGTCCGCGACCCACGCACAGAGCCTAAGTTCGAAGGATCTGAGTGAAATTGCAGAGCGTGCCTATATCTACGCCTATCCTCTCGTTCTGCTCGAAGCGACGGAATCTGTGATGCCGGTCAACCATCTCACCCACATCTCTGCATTCCCGGACGCGACTTTCCGGCTCATCGTCCGTCCGAATGCGGACACCCTCTACTCAACCGCGTGGCTTGACGTATCCAGGGAACCGATTCTTCTCCATGTTCCCGACTCGGGCGGCCGATTCTACCTTCTCCAGCTTATGGATGCCTGGACAGAAACCTTCGCCGATCCTGGAAAGCGGACCACCGGAACAGGTGAAGCATGGTTTGCTATTGTGGGGCCCGGGTGGAGTGGAAAGCTTCCGGCACATGTGATTCGCTACGATGCCCCCACGAATCATGTCTGGCTGCTGGGCCGGACACAGACCAACGGCGCGAGCGACTACGATAACGTCCACAAGTTTCAGCATGGCATGCGTCTGGTGCCCCTCAGTAAATACCCGGGCCAGGAGGAGAAACCGGGCGCACCACCAGATCTCCGGCGTGCCGCCGGACCTGCCCCGCCTGACCGCGTGAAGGCCATGGAGCCGACCGAGTTCTTTGCGGCCTTCGCTCAGGCGATGAAGGCCAATCCGCCGCACGCTGCCGATGAACCCATGGTGCGCGATCTTGCCCGCATCGGCCTCGTTCCGGGTCAGGATTTTGACCGTTCCAAACTTACAGCGGAGCAGATTGAGGCATTGAATGAAGGTGCGCGAGCCGCAGCGGAGCGCATCGAGGAATTCGTTGCCTCCGGGGGCGTGACGAAGCCGGGCTGGACGTCGTTCCAGGGCACCCTCGGCCGGTACGGAACCAACTACATGGCGCGCGCTGTCACCGCCCGCGTTGCCATTGGCGCAAATCCTCCTGAAGACGCTGTTTACATGAGCAGCTCGGCGGACGGCAGTGGACAGGCCCTCAACGGCTCGATGCATTACCGGATGCACTTTGACGCGTCGAACCTGCCGCCGGTGCAGGCGTTCTGGTCCGTGACGGCCTATGACGAGCATGGCTACTTCATCGCGAACCCAGTCAACCGCTACGCTATCGGAGATCGTGATCGACTGAAGTTCAATCCCGACGGATCTCTCGATTTGTACATCCAAAGCCCGGACCCCGGGCCAGATCGCGAGTCGAATTGGCTGCCTTCCGGAGACGGCGCCTTCAATCTGACGATCCGCTTGTATTGGCCGAAGCAGGCGATCCTGGATGGGACCTGGCATCCGCCCGCTCTCGAACGCGTGCCGTGACACCTTCCTGGCTTCTGGCTTCCAGCTTCTGGCTTCCAACTTCTGGCTTCCAGCTTCCGGCTTCCGGCTTCTGGCTTCCGGCTTCCTGCTTATGGCTTCCGGCTTCCACCTATCCAGCTGTCTTCGCTCACCGCAGCTTTTTGTCCCAGCCTGCTTCCAGCTTCTGGCTTCCGGCTCCTGGCTTCTGGCTTCCAGCTACAAGCCTCCACCTGTCCAGCTGTTTTCGCGCACCGCAGCTTTTTTGCCCCAGCCAGGTTCACCCCACAGCAAGCAGTGGAACCCTCCGGCGCTTCGATCGTCAATGACAAACGCCCTTGATCCGTCTCCGAAGTACCCTCCCGGTCCCGTTTTGGGAAAGCATCCTCTGCGCATCGGTTCACTGTCGTGCGCCCACCTTGCCGGCGTCCTCTCGGCTCCGAACTCCCCCTCCAACACCACCCAACCCGCCCCAACCCCTAAACTTAGAAAAACTGTCAAGAGGGACGCCTCCAAACCAAAGTAATGACCGCTGACTTATCACGACTTACACGTCAACTTATCCAAAGAAAGTTGGCCACCTAATTCTAGGGGCATGATATTCTGAACTTATAGAGTAAAAAAGAAAAAGGCCGCCTTCGGGCGCCCTTTTCTGTTCGGGAAGGGAGAAACGTTCAGGCATGCTTCCAGCTTCCTGCTTCCGGCCTCCGGCGTCCCCGGCCCCAACTCGGCCAGGTCTGAATCACACTCGGCCGAGTCTGATTCACGCTCGGCCAGAACTGAATCAAACTCAGCCCAGCCGCAACTGACTCATTCCAGGTCACATCACCAGTTATCGAACTCGATAGCCCCGCTAACCCACAGAAAACAAAACCGCGGCGCACAAGGGAGGGAGGGAGTGGAGGGGGGTGCCAGCCAATTCAGCAGGTCGCACACAACTTGAGCCGTTTTGCGGGCGTCAGCGAAACGGGAGCCCGCAGGCGAAATCCTGAGCGAGCGCACCGAGGTCCCCGCGCAGGCCGTCGTTGCCGAACGCGGTCGCAGCGAGCCGAAGGACCCCGGCCTTAGCAAGCTTCAACACAGGAATTGGTGGAGGCGGCGGGAGTCGAACCCG
>JASHPM010000486.1 GCA_030038115.1 Acidobacteriaceae bacterium
TCAGCAGATGTACTTCGAGCGCTTCTTCGGCCTCGACGAGATCATCGCCCGTGTCGAAGCGGTCACCGAACAGGAAGTCATGGCCATGGCCGCCAGCCTCTTCCATCCCGACCGCGTCGCCCTCACCCTGCTCGGTCGCCTCGACGGCCTCCACCTCAACCGCAGTCAGCTCGTCTGCTGACCGCTTTTGCTGACCACTTCTTCGCTGAGCCCTTCTTCGCTGCTCTACCGGATCCCCGCAGCATTCAAACAGTCTGAATACGCCTTGTCGGTCTTCTGGATGTGGTTCACCAGCCAGTCCCGCAGCAGATTCAGCACCTGGATCGAATTTGCCGCGCGCCCTTCCCGTGTTTGCTTCAGCAACCCCTCCACATCGGCGACGAACTTCTTGTGCTGCTCCTGGTGCGGTGCCAGCTGTGGATAGTTCGCCCTTTTCAGCAACGCTTCTTCCTGCTGGAAGTGTGTCCGCGTGTATTGCAACAGCTCGCCCACCGTCTTGCTGACGATTTCGTTGCCCTTGCCCACGCGCATCGCATCGGCCAGCTGATTGATGATTTCGAACAGCTTCTTGTGCTGCTGGTCACACAGCGCTACCTTCACGCTGTAGGAATCGTTCCAGGTAAACAGAGCCATAGCGTCTCTCCTGGCTCGTTTCATGGCACGCGGCAGCCCATCGTTCCCCGCATCAACCTAAGAATCTTCTAATGCCACCCCACGGGTTGCGGGATCCGTTCCCTGCCCCTTGCTTCTCCAGCACCGCCACAAAAAATCCATCGCACGGATGAACGCCCGGCACCGTCCGCAGATATCCACCCTCCGTCGCGCTCCGCAGCCGCTCCCGCCCCTCTGCTGTCACCACCCCGCTCTCCGTCAGCCGATCCAGAATTCCTTCCACCGGAACCACCCTGAACCCCGGCATCTCTCGCAGCGCCTCCTCCACCACGTCCTCGTTCTCCTCCGGCTCCAAAGAACACGTCGAGTACACCAGCCGCCCGCCCGCCTTCAGCCCCGCCAGGCCCGCCCGCACAATCGCCACCTGCCGCGCATGCTGTCGTTCCAGATCCGCCTCAGTTACCCGCAGCCGTATCTCCGGATTCCGCGCCATCGTCCCCGTTCCCGTGCACGGCACATCGCACAGGATCAGATCCCACTCCGGCTCCAGCTTCATCGCCGCCGCATCCGCCACGTGCCACTTCACCCTGTCTGGCCCCGACACCGCGAAGCGCTCCGCCCATGCCCGCATCATCCAATCGAGGCGTTTCCGGCTCACATCCACCGCCGTAATCTCCGCCTCCGGCAGGCGTTCGGCGAGAATCGCCGTCTTCCCTCCCGGAGCCGCGCAGGCATCCATCACGCGATGCGCTCCCAACGCAGCCTCCGCTGCAATCTCGGCGACTAGCTGCGACGCCTCGTCCTGAATCCGCACCCGGTGATCGCGATACGCCTCGCTCCGTCCCGCATCTCCGCGCATCACGCGACGTGCATTCGCCAAAAAGAACCCCGGCTCCGTCTCAATCCCCGCCAGCTCCCCTCCCCCCTCCACCACCCGGATCGTCACCCCCGCCGGCTCCTGATCCCACCTGCAAATTGCCTCCGCCGCCTCCATCCCATACCGCCGCGCCCACCGCTCCACCATCCACGCCGGATGCGCCCAAGCCGCCGCAACTTCGGTACCACGCGAAGCGCCTCCGCCTGGACGGCCAGTCCCTGAACGCTGATCGCTGATCGCTGAACGCTGTATTCCCCGCAGCACCGCGTTCACCATCCCAGCCGCCCCAGGGCCCTCGGCGCGCTTGCGCGACAGGGTGGTGGCGCCGCGCTCCTTCCCCAACTTCACCAGCTCCACGCTGTCATGAATCGCTGCGTGCGCTGGCACGCGATCCAGATACAGCAGCTGATACGCCCCCATGCGCAGCGCCGTCGCCGCCTCCGCGCTCAGCTTCGCCTCCGGACGCGCCAGCAAATCCCGAATCCGCGCGTCCAGCGCCAATTGCCAGCGCAGCGTCCCCAGCACCAGCGTCGTCGTCAGATTGCGGTCCGGCGCCGGCAGCGCATCCACCTCCGCCGACCGCAGCAGTTCATCGCTGTGCGCATCCGACGTGGTGATTTGTAACAATATCTGATACGAAACCCGCCGCGCCGCAGCAATCATTATCGGTTAACCCGGGCGCCGCGGACGCCGGCAACACGGTCCTCTGCTCTTCCTGAACGCTGAACGCCGCACGCTGAACGCTGTCTCACCCAAGGCGCGCCCCACTCTCCACCGCATGCCCGCGCAAGAACTCTCCCGCCGTCATCCGCCGTTTTCCCTCCGGCTGCACCTCCACCAGTTCCAGCCAGCTTCCATCGCCACACGCCGCGAACATCGTCCCCTGCTCCACCAGCAGTTCGCCCGGCGGCCGTGGTCGCGCCCCCCGTACTTCCGTCGGCAGCATCCGATGCACCGCAAGTTTCTTGCCGCCCAGCATCGTCCACGCCCCCGGCCACGGTTGAAATCCCCGCCACCGGTTGTACAGCGTCATCGCCGGCTGCGAAAAATCCATCCGCCCATCCTCCCGCGTCAGAATCGGCGCCAGCGTCGCCTTCGCCTCGTCCTGTTTCCGCGGAGTAATCCGCCCCGCATCCAGCTCGCGCAGTGTCTCCATCATCAGGTCCGCGCCCATCTCCGCCAGCAAAGGAAACACATCCG
>JASHPM010000487.1 GCA_030038115.1 Acidobacteriaceae bacterium
TCGGGTGCGAGCACGCTGGCGCCGACGATTTTTCGCATCAGCCCGACGCTGCACGCGCCGTACATCATGATGGGCAGCCTTGGCGGGGACAGGCCGCTGGGCCGGATCGGACACCTTTCGGCGAACTACCAGCTGTTTCGCGGGGACCATCTTTTTCTGACGCGCAACATCAACGCGCCGCTGCCGGGCACGTACAATCCCGCGGATCCGACCAGTGGGGTGCGGCCGCTGGGGATCGACCAGAACATTTACGAGTACGAGTCGGAGGGAGACTCGGTGCGGCACCGGCTGGTGGTGAGCGCGAATGTGCACACGAAGTCGATCGGGCTCTACAGCAACTACATGCTGAGCAAAGCGCTGGCGGATACGTCGGGAATCGGGAACTTCCCCTCGAACGGCTACGATCTGCACCAGGACTGGGGGCGCGCCAGCAACGACTATCGAAATCGCGTATTTCTGGGAGGCTATTGGCACATCTGGCGCGGATTCGGGCTGAATCCGTTTTTGGTTTACCAGTCGAGCGCGCCGTTTAACATCGTCGTGGGCCAGGACCTGAACGGGGACACGCAGTTCAACGACCGCCCATCGTTTGCGACGGACCTGACACGTCCCAGCGTAGTGCGGACGCAGTGGGGGATTTTCGACACGCAGCCGATGGCGGGACAAACGATTATTCCCATCAACTGGGGCAAGGGGCCGGATACGTTTGTGCTCAACATGCGGGCGACGAAGAGCTTCAATTTTGGACCGCCGTTACCGCAGGAGACGCCGGCTCCGGCTCCCGCAGGCGCAAAGGCAGCGGCGTCCGGGGCGAAGACGCTGAAGAAGCCGCCGATTGAACGCAAATACAACCTGGGGTTCTCGGTGGCGGCGCAGAATGTGCTGAATCACGTGAACCTGGCGCCGCCGGTGGGCGTGCTGGGGTCGCCGCTGTTCGGCGAGTCGACGGCGCTGGCGAGCAACTTTGGGACGGGGTCAGCGAACCGCACGCTGAATTTGGACCTTTCGTTTCGATTCTGAGGGGCGAATCCCGGCGGCAGGCGGCCGGGAGGTCGCGCGCCGTCAGTCCATGCTGGCGGCCTTCGATGCATACACTTCGCCGACAGGGAAGGACGAGCGCAGGTCGTGAAAGACGAACAGATCGGTGTGCGGATGCTGCGCGAGCCAGCTCTCGGCTGCGTGCGACTCTTCATCCTGCTGGCCAGGCGGTAACGCCGCCCGGCACTTCTCGAGATTCGCCTGCGTGCTTGCCTCCGCTTCGGGTCCTCCCTGCCTGGACGCGATGGTGAACCAGCGAAAGGCCTCGCCCCAATCCTGCTTTGTTCCGCGCCCGTCGCGCGCCAGCACTCCCAGGGCAAGGGAGGATTGCCAGGTTCCCGCTTCCGCGGCGCTGAGCAACATGGCAACGGCCTCGCCGGGCGGCTTTTGGGCAATGTCAGGATGATCCACGAGCAGGATCCCCAGCGCGTGCATGGCGGGCACGTAGCCGGCACGAGCCGACTGGCGGAGGAGCCTGGCGGCTTTTTGGAAATCATGTTCGTGGTCCGAGACGATGGAATACAGGCTGCCCATGGCGTACTCGCCCTCGGGGTTTTTGCCTTTGGCCGATTTGCTGAACCACTCCTCCGCGACCTGGTGATCCTGGTGGATGCCGTAGGAGCCGCCCATATACATCACGCCCAGATAATCCTGGGCGCGTGCGTTCCCTTTGGTGGCAAGCTCGTTGAGCAGATCCCAACCCAGTTGCGGATCCCGCGCGACCCCGGTTCCCCTCAGATACATCACTGCCATGTTGAGCTTCGCGGGTTGCCAGCCTGCCCCGGCCGCGCGCGCGAACCAGCGGAACGCCTGTGCGTCATCCCGGGCCACACCGATGCCGTAGGTGTAGAGGTATCCAAGCTGATTCTGGGCACCGGGATCGCCCTGATCGGCGGCCTTTCTGAACCAGTACGCGGCCTGGACCTCGTCTTTCGGTACTCCCTTGCCAACGAGGTAAGCGCTGCCCAGCTGCAGTTCCTGCTGAATGGTTCGGACCGCCGGGTTCTCCCGACCGAGGGGCTGCCCGGAGTCGGGATTTCCCAGCGCGCGTGGAAGCTGCCCGCTGAGCGCCGCGGGGATCGCAATTGCGAGAGAGATAGCGGCAACGCATGCGTGGACTTTTGCCGGACTGCGAAGACGAAACGACGGAGCGACAAGGGATGGCTGGCGGGAGGATCGCACGTGGTCCTTCTCCTTTGGCCGCTTGACGTGGGCGGTCTCCTGGAGTCATCGCTTTTGCCACGGCCACAAGGACAGCAGCAAATGCGACGAATGGTTGTTCGGTTCCGCATCAGTTTCGATCCGTCGAATGTGAACGGAATGTGATCACAATCACGGGAAGGGCGGAATTTTCACCGCACCAAGACACTACGGTGTGCGGATTTCCACGGGTATCCTTCTTCCATGTTATTTACCAGGCGGATTCGCGACGGGGTCCGGAGGGGCGAGATTACGTCAAGCGTGCGGATCTGGATGCGGCCGCACGTGAAAGTGGGCAACCGGTATCGCATGGAAGAAGGTGAGATCGAGATCGACTCGATCGAACCGATTGGCCTGCCCGACATCACTCCGGCGCTGGCGCGGGCCTCGGGATTTCTGGGCGTGCTCGACCTGCTGAAGGTCGCACAGCATGGCCGGGGACAGAACATCTACCTGGTGCGGTTCCACTACATCCCGCCGCACGCGATGCGGGTTGGGAAAGCGGGAACGAAGCACAAGGGGTGAGGGACGAGCGCGCGATTCTGGCGAAGGCCAACGACACTGCGGCGGCGGAGTCGGCTTCCAGCCGTATCTGTTCGACGATCTTCATCTCATGCTGTGGAAGAAGTGCTGCGCGGGCTGATGTGCGATTCGCCTCACGCGATGGATTGCGGCTGTGCCAAGGCCCACACCGCCGATCAGGCGTAGCGGACCTGGTGCCAGTCCCAGGCGCTGGCGACGATGGAGTCGAGGTTGGTATGGCGGGGTCTCCAGCCGAGTTCGCGGCCGATTTTTTCGGAGCTTGCGATAAGGACGGCGGGGTCGCCGGGGCGGCGGGGACAGATTTCCACAGGGATGGGGTGCCCGGTGACGCGGCGGGCAGATTCGATGACCTCGCGGACGGAGAAGCCGGAACCATTGCCGAGGTTGTAGATGAGCGGCGCATTGGCTGCAAGCGCCTCAAAGGCAAGGAGATGGGCCTGGGCGAGGTCCTCGACATGGATGTAGTCGCGGATGCATGTGCCGTCGGAGGTGGGGTAATCGTCGCCGTAGATTTTGATTTTGTCGCGGCGGCCCAGGGCGACATCGAGAACGAGGGGTATGAGGTGGGTTTCCGGCTCGTGGGCTTCGCCGCGACCGGCCACGGCGCCGGCGACGTTGAAATAGCGAAGGCTGGCGTATCGAAAACCGTGTACTCGATACATCCAGGCGAGAATTTTTTCCACCAGGAGCTTGGATTCGCCGTAAGGGTTGGTGGGTTGCAAAGGCGCATCCTCGCGAATGGGGATTACGTCCGGTTCGCCATAAACGGCGGCCGTGGAAGAGAAAACGAGGCGCTGGACACCGGTGGCGAGCATGGCCTCGAGGAGGCTGAGAGTCGAGGCGGTGTTGTTCCGGAAGTATAGCTCGGGTTTCACCATACTTTCGCCTGCTTCGATGAGGGCGGCGAAGTGCATGACCCCGTCAAAGCCAGAGGAGAGCAGTTTTTCAAGGGCGGCGCGGTCGGAGAGCTCGCCTCGGACGAAGGCGACGCCAGGGGGGACCATGCCGCGAGTGGCGTGGCAGAGATTGTCGTAGACAACAGCAGCATGGCCCTGTCGTTCCAATACACTGGCGACTATCCCACCAATGTACCCAGCTCCCCCAGTGACCAGAATTCGCAAAATTCACCGCCTCCCATCCTTTATGCTAAATGCGTCCCTGCTGCGTCTGAGTCTTTAACGGTTCAGCGGGAAAAATCCCTGGTGAGCGGTAACCTGCGGGGACCCGGTTCAGGTCAGGGATCATCCCTGTTCAGGTGAGGACGGCTTCAGGAAGGGCTTGCGGATGCCCACCGCAAGAGAGTACACAGGGTGAACGCGGACAGCCAGTTCTGCGTCGTTCAGCCATGGCAAGACCCAAAATGGGCACGCTTCTGCCTCGTTCGTGTGACTGAAGAAAGTAATCCACAGGGGTACGCTCAAGTAACCTCTTGCGCGATCAGAAGTACCTGTAGGAAGATCAAATGGTAACTCCAAGTTGCGAAGCGAGATTTCTGGGGAAAGGGTCCGCCGCCTAACAGAAAAAATGTCGTAATCCGGGGCAAAACGAATTGGGTTTACTGGTCATCAAAGTGCATTGCATTCCTGGTGCACTGAATAAATCAGTCGCAACTTCTTTTTGCAGGTGAGGTTGGAGAAACAGGGCAATGGCGACAGACAATACACTGAAGCGCGCAACGTTCGGACTGCTCCCTGAGCCCGAAGGACGCATGGGGTCCTTCGGCGTGAGCATGGTCATCAACGTCACGGCAATGGCGTTAATGCTCCTGTTAACGATTGCTCAGGTGCATCAGGTGGCGGAGCACAAATACGAAACGACGCAGCTGATCTTCCCCACGGAACAACCGAAGCCGTTTGTACCACCGGTTCCCAAAGTAAAGTACATTCCTCCGCCCCCGATGCTGAAGGTGGACCAGCCGAAGATCGAGCTGCCCAAACCGATGCCGGCGCCGCCGAAGGTGGCGGAGATCAAGCTGCCGACGCCCGAGATGCCGAAGATGGAAGCAGCGCCGCCCAAGCGGTTCACGCCTCCGCCGCAACCGAAGGTGGGTTTGTTCAAGAGCACAGCGCCGACGACCGTGGCAAACAACATGTCCGCGCCAACGCCGAAGGCTGGAGGGTTTGGCGATCCGATGGCAGTGAAGCCGAATCCGAGTGCGACGCGCACAGCGACGATCGCTGCGGTGGGTTCGTTCAATGCCGCACCGGGAGTGGGCGCGACGGGAGCCGGAGCAGCGCGGCAGGGATCGGTGAAGGGTGTGGAGTTCGGGTCCGGTGTTGCGAATGGAGTGCCGGGCGGCAAAGACACAAGAGCGACGGTAGCGTCGGCAGGGTTCAGCAACGGCGTGCTGGGCGGAACGGGTCAGCCGGGGAGTCACGGGACGGTCGCCAAGGGCAGCTTTGGTGACAATATGTACGGATCGGGCCCGGCGCCGGCAGCGCGTCCCCAGGAACCGACGGCGACCCCCATCGTAGTGCTGGCGAAGCCGTTGCCCAGCTACACGGCCGAGGCGCGCCAACTGAAGATCCAGGGAGATGTGACGCTGGAAGTGCGCTTCCTGGCGACGGGCCAGGTGGAAGTGCTGCGCGTGATCAGCGGATTGGGGCATGGACTGGATGAGCAGGCAAAGCTGGCAGCGGAACGCATCCGGTTCAAACCCGCAACAAGGGATGGGCGGGCCGTGGACGAGGTGAGTATCATCCACGTGACGTTCCAGGTGGCATAAAGAAGTTCGACCGCAAGCGAGACACAGGATTTGCTGAGCCTGGCCGAGCGGCGCAATTATCCAGGGCACGAAATGAGGAGTTGGAAAATGTATCGCAAGATTTTCATGCTGGGTCTGACATTGTTGCTGGGCGTACCGGCGTCCCAGGCGAAGGAACCCCGTGGTATGGCACCGGTGCCACTAACTCCTCAGCAGCAGCGTCTGGTGCAGGAAGCGATTGCGCGGGAGAAGGTGATCGTCAAACAGATTCAGAAGAGCACGCCGGTGGTGCAGTCCTACATCCAGGACCTGCGGCCGGATCAGAAGCTCTATCAGGTGCCCGTATCGGATCAATACATGATCGGGCGCGTGGATTTCGGCAAGGCATTCGTGGCCGACGAATACGCGCAGCGGAGTCAGGGGTCGCATGGGTGGTTCGGAGGGTCGTTCCACTTCATGTCCGAACTGACGAAGGCGTTCCACCTCGAGAATTCGCCGACCGGATTCATGGCGATGATGTTCATCGACCCGACGGGGTTCGACCGGCAGCACTACAACTTTACGTTTGTGCGGCGCGAATTCCTGGGGACGGTACGGACGTGGGTCTTCGATGTGCAGCCCAGAGAGAAGGGGACGGGACGCTTCTTCGGGCGCATCTGGGTTGAAGATCAGGACGGGACGGTGGTTCGCTTCAATGGAACGTACATCACGAATCCGAATGAGGAAGCAAACCATTATTTCCATTTCGACAGCTGGCGGATGAACGTGCAGCCGGGTGTGTGGGCGCCGGCGGCGGTTTACATCGAGGACACGCTGCACAACGAAGTGGCGCACGCGACGAGCTTCAAGGGACAGACGACATACTGGGGATACTCGTTGAAGCTGCCGACCCGGGAGTCGGACGCGGAATCGATGGAAATCGAGAACGCGCAGGATCAGAGCGACAATTCGACGGATGTGAGCCCGCTGCAGGCGGAGCGGGAATGGATATCGCAGGCCGAGCAGAATGTGCTGGACCGGCTGACCCAGGCGGGACTGGTAGCGCCGCCGAGCGATTTCGATAAGCAGCTGGAGCAGGTGGCGACGAACATCATCATCGGCAACAACCTGCAGCTGCCGAGCGATATTCATTGCCGTGTGATTCTTACGACGCCGCTGGAGTCGCTGGCGGTGGGGAACACGATCCTGCTGAGCAAGGGCCTGATCGACACGCTGCCGGATGAGAATGCGCTGGCCGCGGTGATTGCGTTCCAGCTGGCGCACATCGTAACCGGGCACCATATCGATACGCGATACGCCTTCAACGACCGGCTGTTGTTCCCGGATACGTCGACGTTCCGGCGCATCACGATGAACCACTCGACGCCGGACAACGAGGAAGCGTCGAAAAAGGCAGTGGAGTTGTTCGACCACTCGATTTATCACGACAAGGCAGCCAGCGTGGGCCTGTTCTTCCAGCAGCTGGAGGCGAGGGAGAAGGAGCTGCCGTCGCTGTTCACGCCGCGGCTGGGCGATTCGCTGATACGGACTGACGGACAGCCGTGGCTGGCCGGACTGACGCAGGGGGCTCCGAAGCTGGACATGGACAACCTGACGCAGATCGCGGCGCTGCCGCTGAACAGCCGGCTGAAGATCGACCCGTGGGACGACAAGGTGTTTACGCTGAATGTGAAACCTGCGCCGCTGCTCAATGCGCGGGACAAGATGCCGCTGGAGCTGACGCCGGTGTTCTTCCGGTTGCAGCGCTACCAGGATACCTCGCCCGCCGGGGCGACCCCTGCGAACACGCAGCCGGCAGCCAATACGCCCCCGCCGCCGTCTTCGGACGCGGGAACAGCGCAGCCTGCAGCAAGCGCGCAGGCGCAGCCACAGGCGCAGACACCACAGTAAACATAACAAACATAACTTGCATCCCGGGGAAGAAATGGCAGAGACCGAGCGGTTCAGAAAATCGAGCCGCGCGGCGCATCGTTGACGGCTTATCAGGGGTTCATAGCGAGCAAGAGAGGGATGGCGCAGACTGCTCGCAATGTGTTCGACCGGAGATGAGAACGTGGTCAAAAAGATAGGGTTTTTCGCTTTCATACTTCTTTTACCTGCGGCGCTGGTCGCCCAGAGCTCAGAATCGGCGACGGGCGGCGAGGCCGCCATGTCGGCCGGCGTGGAGATGTCCGCATTCAACCCGGACTGGGGTTGCGCGACCAGTTCACCGTTCTGCGGGAACGATCTGATCGGTCCAACGGCGTTTTTCGATTTCGACCTGCACCAAAAGTATGGAATCGAGGGCGAGGCACGCTGGCTGCACTGGCATGGACCCGGCGGCAATGAAGTTGAGTCCAACTACTTGGCGGGTCCGCGTTACCGGATGTTCAGGTACCACAACCTCGGGGCATGGTTCAAGCTGGATCTGGGCGGTGGATGGATCACGACGGCGAACTATCCAGCGGCGGGCAGCCTGAAGGGAAGCTACTTTGTATACGCGCCGGGTGGAACGCTGAATTATCGTCTCTCGCGTACATTGTCCATTCGCGCAGACTACGAGTGGGAGGTTTGGCCATCGTTTGCGGGACCGCCGACCTACAATTCCACGACGGGCACAATCGTGCAGAATAACAGCGGACTGACACCGAACGGGCTCAGCATCGGAGTCGCTTATAGATTCCTGGGCCAGTAGACGGCGCAGCGAGGGAAAGTCAAACGGGCTGGGCAAAGATGCCCAGCCCGTTTTGCGTGAGGACGAAGCGCCGCTCAGAAGTGGTAGGCGATGCCGATGACGGGGTCGTAGATGTTGTACCAGACGTTGGTGCGGAAGTCGTTGTTCTGATAATTGAAGGTCGGCGTTTTTATGACGATGCCGCGATACTCGGCGCGGATATCGAAACTGGGGCTGATCTCGTAGGCGATTCCGGCGCCATACATTGCCCCGACATTGGTATTGCGGCTGATGCCAAAGGTATCGGTCTTGGCGTCATCGATGGGCGAGAACATGACACCGGCGGCTCCACCCTCGATAAAGGGATTGAAGTTTTTGAAATTGAAGCTGTAGACATAAGCGCCGGAGAATTCCTGGAAGCGGTCGTGGATGTGGTAGCTGCCGCTGGGAATGAGGAAATGCTGGACGTTCTGGTTGTACTGGTAGTTGAGCTCCAGTCCTCCATGAGGCGTGAGCAGATAACGGTAACCTACCAGGGCGCCGGCAAACCCGGTGGTGGAGTGAAGTTGAACGGCGTTGCCTGAGGCGTAGGGGGCAATGATGGCGGTGCCGCTAATGCTGATGTCCTGACGGCTTTCCTGCGCGAAAACGGGCGCGGCCAGCAGGGGCAACAAGAACAACAACAACGATTTCTTCATTCTTCAGTCAACCTCTTTACAACGCCCTTCGGCATTTACGGCGGCCGGGCGGGCGCCCGTGCCGGAAGCCGAGGCTCCTTGAAATAGCAAACATCGTTGGGATGTCCACCTGGTCATTGTACCTGCCGGAGGCCGTTTCCACAGCCTGCGGCAGGACTTACTGCTTGGACGAACGAAGGGCGCGGACGGGGGCGTGCTCCGCGCGAAAAGCGAAAGGATGGCCGCGGACGGAGGCGAGGGTTCTGACGATGGCAAGGAAAGCGAGGCCGGCATGGGAGTGCGAAGGGCGGGCGCGATGCACAAGCCAGAGACGGCGAGCGATTTTCAGTTCGGGCACGGCGACCTGCACGAGTTCGCCGCGGGCCAGCTCCGGCTGGACGGTTAGGCCGGGCACGAGCGCGACGCCATTGCCGCGCGCCACGAAGCGTTTGATGGCTTCGAGGCTGGGCAGCTCAACCCCCATGTTGAGGGGGGTCTGGTGCCTGGCAAAGGTCTCGATCACGCGCTGGCGCAGCGGCGAAGCGACGGTGTGCGCGATGAAGTTCTGTGCGCCCAGCTCACGGATGGAAACCTGCTTTTGTTTGGCGAGCGGATGTTTGGGGTCGACGACAAAGGTGACGGAGTCGGTGTAGACGGCGATAGCGTGGAGGCGCGCATCTTCAGGGCGGAAGGAGAGGATGCCGAACTCCACGGCTCGCTCGAGGAGCTGATCGGGGATCTGGCTGGCGAGCGATCGCTGCACGGTGACGCCAATCTGAGGATAATCGCGGCGAAACTCGTCGAGCACGGGAAGGAGCCAGAGGCAGGTGTATTCGTTGGCGGCAAGCGTGAGCCGGCCGCGTTCGAGAGAGCGGAGTTCTTCAAGCGCGGTGATGGTTTCGCCGCGCAGGCGCAGGAGGCGCTCGGCATAGCTGCGCAGCAATTTGCCGCTCGCGGTTAAGGTGCCGTCGCGGGAAGCGCGCTCAAAGAGGGGCT
>JASHPM010000488.1 GCA_030038115.1 Acidobacteriaceae bacterium
ATACCGGAGCGCCGCTCATCTTCGCCCAGCAGAACGATGTTCCGGGCCAGCTTGTTCCCGATTTCGAACGATTTTTTGATCCGGAACGCGCCGTCACCCAACTCGATGCGCAGACCGGCGCGGCGCAGATCGCGAGCCAGCGCCAATGCCTCCGCGTTCAGCTCTTCGCTCAGCGGCGCGATGAAAGCGTCGGCCAGCGTCACGGCGGGCTCGCCTTGCTGCGCCTGCAACGTCAGAATCAGCCGGTCGAGACCCATCGCAAACCCAATCCCGGGAGCTTTTGGTCCGCCCAGCATCTCCGACAATCCGTCGTACCGCCCGCCGCCCAGCAGCGCGTTCTGCGCCCCTAAACCGCCATGCGTGAACTCAAAAGTCGTCCGCGTGTAGTAGTCCAGTCCCCGCACCAGCCGCGGATTCACCTCGTACCTCACTCCGCACGCATCCAGCGCCGCCAGCACCGCGGCAAAGTGGGCTCTCGAAGCATCGTCCAGATAATCCGCAATCCGCGGCAGCGTTTCAATAATCGGCTGGTCTTCCGGCACCTTGCAGTCCAGCACCCGCAGCGGATTCGTCTCCGCGCGGCGCTGGCAATCGACGCACATCGTCGCAACCTTGTCCTTGAGCGCCTCGCGCAGCGCGGCAATGTACCGAGGCCGATCCGTCGACGATCCAACGGAGTTCAGCACCAGATTCCAGCCCGTGACGCCCAGCTCGTCCAGAAAACTCGCCAGCATTTCGATGACTTCGGCATCCCGCAGCGGCGATTCCGACCCCGCGCTCGGCGGGCCGATGACCTCCGCGCCAATCTGCCAGAACTGCCGGTAGCGCCCCTTTTGCGGCCGCTCGCGGCGAAACTGCGGGCCGATGTAATACAGCTTTTGCAGCAGCCCCGTCTCGCCCATCTTGTGCTCGATGTACGCCCGCACCACCCCCGCGGTGTTTTCCGGCCGCAGCGTGAGCGACTGCGACTTTTCCGATTGCGCGCGCCCCCGATCTTCCCACGTGTACATCTCTTTCGAAACAATGTCCGTCTCTTCGCCCACGCTGCGAGCGAAAAGCTGCGTGTCCTCGAAGATCGGGGTCCGGATTTCGCCGAAGTTGTAGCGCGCGAAGACGCGTCGCGTCGTCGTCTCCACCTGGTCCCAAAGTTCGGTTTCGGGCGGCAGCAGGTCGCGCGTGCCGCGCACAGCTTTCAGCAGAGTCATCCGAGTGCGGTTCTCCTGTCAGTTTACCGGACCGCCCGCGCCGGCCAGGCTATCCCGAGTCGCCTGCCGCGCAGATGCCCGTTTTACTCGCGCGGAGGTGCTATTTTGCGGGAAAGGGCAGTTTGGTACGATCCGGCGGTAAACCATGTCGCGAAAAGTCGTCCTACCGGTCCTGCTGTCTTTGCTGCTTTCCGCGCATGCGTGGGCGCGCGACAACGCGCCTGCCTGGATCGAAGTCCGGAGTCCGCATTTCAGCGTGGTGACGGATGCCGGCGACAAGCAGGGCCGCCACATTGCCGATCAGTTCGAGCGCATGCGCTGGGTGTTTCAGACCCTGTTTCCACGAGCCAACGTCGATCCGGCTTCGCCCATCATTGTGATCGCCGTGAAAAACCAGCGTGGATTGCAGGCGCTGGAGCCGGAAGCCTATCGGGCGAAAGGTCAGGTGAACCTGGCCGGGCTGTTCCAGCGGACAAACGACAAGAATTTCATCCTCGTTCGTTTGGACGCCCAGGAGGAACATCCCTTTGCCGCCGTCTACCACGAGTACACACACTTGGCGCTGGGCATCGACGGCATGCCCCTTTGGTTGAACGAGGGCCTTGCGGAATTCTTCCAGAACACCGATATCCGCGACAAGGACGTGCTCCTCGGCCAGGTGAGTCCCGACAACGTCGCGTATTTGCTCCAGCATCGGCTGATTCCTCTGCCCGTTCTGTTCCAGGTGGACGCGAACTCACCGTATTACCACGAAGAAGAAAAAGGATCGGTGTTCTATGCCGAATCGTGGGCGCTGACGCATTATCTTGAATTCACCGACTACAACCAGCATACGAATCGCATCGGGGCCTATCTTCACCTGGTACAGCAGCAGGTGGATCCCATCACCGCCGCGGAGCAGACGTTCGGCGACCTGAAGAAGCTGCAGGCGACGTTGCAGGATTACATCGCCCGGCCACGCGACATGCGCTACTTCCACATGAACAGCGCCGGAGCGCCGATTGATCCCAACACGCTGGCGGTGACGCCGCTGACCACGCCCCAGGCCGACGCGATTCGGGCCGATTTTCTCGCCTACAGCGGCCGCAGCGACGATGCCCGGACCCTGCTGGATGCAGTTCTAAAAGCCGATCCCAATAACGCGCAGGCGCACGAGACCATGGGGTACGTCGAATTTCGCACCGGGCATCGCATGGAGGCGAAGAAGTGGTACGCACAGGCCATCGCGCTCGATCCGAAGAGCTGCCTGGCCCAGTACTACTTCGGCTGGCTGTCGCTGGTGGACGGCGCAACCGGCCCGGACGTTGAAGCGAGTCTGCGCAAGGCGATTGACCTGAATCCGCGCTTCGCGCCGGCCTATGACAGCCTGGCGTCGCTGTATGGAAGGCGTCACGAAAAGCTGGACGAGGCGCACATGCTCAATCTGCAGGCCGTGCAGCTGCAGCCGGGCAACGTCAATTACCGGCTGGATACCGCCAATATTCTGATGGAGATGGAACACTACGACGAAAGCCTTCAGGTGCTGCGAGCCGCAGCCGCGATCGCCAGGACTCCGCTCGAGATTGATGTCGTGCAGCGCGTGATCCGGCAGGTGCAGCAGCAGG
Source organism: Acidobacteriaceae bacterium (assembly GCA_030038115.1). Taxonomy (GTDB): domain Bacteria; phylum Acidobacteriota; class Terriglobia; order Terriglobales; family Acidobacteriaceae; genus Palsa-343. Next base: position 2,810 of record JASHPM010000488.1, read on the forward strand.
AGGCGGAGATGGAGGCGGAGAAGCGCCGCCAGGAAGCGCAGACGGCGGTCGTGGCGCAGGCAACCGGTCCGGGACAGGCAGCTGACTCCGAAGCGAACATGGCCCGCGCCCTTCCGCAACACCCAACCGAGACCCCGCACGGACAAATGCACGTTGTGCGCGGGGTCATTCGGGGGGTCACGTGCAGTTATCCGTCGGTGATCCAGCTGCGGGTTGAAAACCAGACGAAAAAGGTCTCACTCTACAACAACAACTATTACAAGGTGGATTACAGCGCCGCGAACTTCACGCCGAAGGGTGACGTGCATCCCTGCGAGGATCTGGAGGGCGCAAAGGCCGAGGTGGAATACTTCAGGACCGCGGACAAGACCATGGACGGCCAGATCGTCGGCATCATGATGATCAAGTAGGCGCTGAGCAAATGAAAACGGCGCAGCCAAAGCCGCGCCGTATCGCAGAGTTTTTCGGAATCACGCCCGGCTCAGGTACGCGCCCTCCGCAGTGTCCACCCGAATTTTTTCCCCCTCATTGATGAACGGCGGAACCTGCACCACCAGCCCGGTTTCGGTCTTCGCCGGCTTCGTCACCGAAGACGCCGTCGCCGATTTCAGCCCCGGCTCGGTTTCGACCACCGTCAGCTCCACGGTCTGTGGCAGCTCGATGCCGACCGGCACGCCGTCGTGGAACGAAACCTTGATCTGCAGATTGGGCGTGAGATATTCGACGGCGTCGCCCAGGGTGTCGTGCTTCAGATTGGTCTGCTCGTAGTTCTCGGTGTTCATAAAGTAGTAGTCGTCGCCATCGTTGTAGAGAAAATCCATCGGGATTTCGTCGACCACGACCCGCTCGATGGGGTCGGGCGAGCGAAAGCGGTGCTCGAACATGGCGCCGGTGCGCAGGTTGCGCAGTTTTGCCTGGATAAAGGCCCGCAGATTGCCGGGTGTGCGATGCTCCACGGAAAACACCGAATGAAGGTCGTTGTTGTGCTTGATAATCATGCCCGGGCGCAACTGGGTGGCGGGAATCGCCATACGGGTAATGCTCCTTGCGGAAAATGGTGCGGAATGTGGCGGCGGGAAAGCCGCGGGCGGCGGGCCTGCAGTGGTCCGCGCAATGGCATACTCCGGCAACTTTGATTTTATCCCAGCAGATTTCGAACCGGCTCCTGTGCCGCTATCCGCGGCCGAAAAGCCTGCGGAAGAAATGGCCGATGCCGTGAGATTTCTTCTTCGGCTTTGCAGTTCCGGCTGCGGTTGCCGGCGGACTCTCCGGCTTTGGAGATGCTGCCTGATTGGCATTGCTATCCGCGTCGCAAACCACTCCCGGAAACAAGGGGTCGCCGCACGCTGAGGACTCGGCCGATCCTGATGGAGCAGCAGGCGGAGCCGGTGAGGAGGCTCCCGGGTTTTCGCCGTTGTAAACCAGTGGAACTGTGATCTGAGCGTGCGCTTCTCCCGGCGGCACAACCGGTGTGGAGGGTGGTGAAGGCGGCGCCTTGAGCCCTTCGCTCTCGGCCAGAGGAAATGGGTTCTGAGCAGCGGTAGCCGTCGCGTCGCGCGGTGGCGGAGCAGCTGCCTCATCGCTCGTATGGAGCGTGATGCCCGGCATGCCCACCCTGGCGATGGATGCGGGAGCGGGAGTTGGTTGCGGGGTGGGGCAGCCACAGGATTCCTGTTCGTTGTCGACGACCTGCTGCAGGCTGCCGTGCTCGAAGAGGACGCGCTGGTTGGGCTGGACACGGTACGCCCCGCCTTCCAGGAGACTGCTGGCCAGGACGTACGGCGCGTGGTCGCCGTGATTGTCGACGCAGGTGTCGCCCTCATTGTTCACGCGGAAGCTGAGATCGGCCTGGCCTGGAGGAGAAATCAGGATGCGCAGGTCGGGGGTGAGGACCACGTCGGAATATTGGCCTGGCGTGTAGTGGGCCTCGAAGGTGCCGCGATCGAGGGTGACCATCAGGCCGCCGCCGGCCACGGTGTTGTCGGTCGAGAGATGGATTTTTGTGGTGGCACAAACGTTGAGGCTGCCGCCGCGCGTCAGGCTGACGAGGACGGTTTTGTCGCCGGCCGTGATGGCCCCATTGTTGCCGATGATTGCGCGGCCGTCCTGGACCGAGAGCGAGCCGCTGAGTGAGACGCCTTCGAGCGAGACGGTGGCGATCGAGGGCTGAACGCCCGGCGTGCTGAGAGGCTGCGCTGCTTCGCCCAATACGGTGGCCAGTGGCGCGGGTTGTTGTTGAGCAGCAGGCTGCGCTGCAGTCGGCGATTGTTGCTCGGGGGACTGCGGCGGAGTGCTTTGATTCTGGGTTGGCGTTGGCTGCGGCGCGGCCGGATTCTGCGGTTGGGCCGGAGCGGCGAAGTAAACCGCGGCGAGCGGCAGAATGGCGGTAAACAACTTCATTGCAGGTTCAGAAAATTCTGGATGAGGCGCTTGCCGTCGGTAGTGAGAACGGATTCCGGGTGGAACTGGACGCCTTCGACGGGAAACTCGCGGTGGCGCAGGCCCATGATGGTGCCGTCGGCCGCGCGCGCCGAGATTTCGAGGTCGTCCGGCAGGCTTTTTTCTTCGACGATCAGCGAGTGGTAGCGTGTGCAGGTCATGGGCGTGTCGATGCCCGCAAAAATGGTGCGGCCGTCGTGATCGATCTCGCTGGTTTTGCCGTGCATGAGTTTCGGAGCGCGAATCACTCTGCCCCCAAAGGCTGCGCCAATGGCCTGATGCCCGAGACAGACGCCCAGAATCGGCACTTTGCCCGCCATGTGGCGGATCAGGTCGACGGAAATCCCGGCTTCCTGCGGCGTGCACGGGCCAGGCGAGAGCACGATGCGCTCGGGAGCCAGAGACTCAACCTGCTCCGGCGTGAGGTCGTCGTTGCGGCGCACCATCACTTCCGCACCCAATTCCCCCATGTACTGGACCAGGTTGAAGGTGAACGAATCGTAGTTATCTAAAACAAAGACCATCCTTGTTCAGTGTAGCTCCGGCGGCGCGGCCAAATGATAGGTTGAACGCATGGAGCTTGCCTTTCAGCCGCTCACGGGCCGCTTTGTGCGGCTGGAGCCTTGGGAACAGCGCCTGGCGGCGTTCCGTTGACACGGCGCTTTCGCGGATTTTTCGCCCCGCGTGGTGCTATGCTTTGGGGCGTCGGAGGTGCTCGGTATGAAGCTCTTCCTCTCCTTCCTTCTTTCAGCCGCCGCATCGGCGGGTTTCGCACAGAATCAGCTTCAGGTTGCACCTCCGCCGGGTCCCGAACTGGCGCCTGGCATCGTGACGCTCGATCTGCAGGCAGCGCCCGTCATGCCCGAAAGCCAGTCCGGCTGTCCGGTCGTGCTGACCAGCGCGCATCTGAACTGGCCCGCGAGTTATTTGCCGGTTACGACTGCCGAGAACGTGACGCAGCCGAACCTGGCGCTCAACTTCAGAAATTCGAGCGGCAAGGCCATTCGTTCCGTCAGCATCACGGCGCGGTTCCTCGCCAAGCAAAGCATCTATCAGCTGGATGCAAGTGCCTTCGATCTCCGGTTGACCTTCTCCGGTGTGGATGCCGCCGACAAGGCGGCCGAACAGCTGCGCGAGATTCGGCTGCCAAAGAAGATGTATGCCTACGGCGTCACGCGGGTTGCGCTGGACCAGGTGACCTTCGCTGACGGCAGCTTCTGGTCAGCGTTCGGCCACACCAATTGCAGCCTCAATGTGCAGGGATCGCTGGGACGGATCGAAACGAAGTAGGGGACTCGCCGTCCCCCCAGTCGCGCTTCGCGCCTTTGCGACCGCTCCCCCTCGTATCTCCTAATCCCCCCTCGCTCTCTCGATGGCCCGCACCACCGCTTTGGCTTTGTTCAGGCTCTCCTGGTATTCATTCTCGGGGATGGAGTCGGCGACGATGCCGCCGCCGGCCTGGATGTATCCTTTCTTGCCTTCGACCAGCAGCGTACGGATGGCGATGCAGGAAGTCAGGTTGCCGGAGTAGTCGGCGTACAGGACGGTCCCTCCGTAAATGCCGCGGCGCGTCGGCTCCAGCTCCTCGATGATCTCCATGGCGCGGATTTTGGGCGCGCCGGAGAGCGTGCCGGCCGGGAAACAGGAGCGGAGCGCATCGACCGCGCTCAGTTCCGGACGAAGCCGCCCTTGGATGTTGCTCACCAGATGCATCACGTGCGAGTAGCGCTCCACAAACATCAAATTTGTCACTTCGACGGTTCCATATTCGCTCACCCGGCCCACGTCATTGCGGCCCAGGTCCACCAGCATCACGTGTTCGGCGCGCTCCTTCTCGTCGTGGAGCATCTCCTCTTCGGCCGCGAGGTCCAGCGCCTCCGTCGCGCCGCGCGGGCGTGTGCCGGCAATGGGCCGGTACTCGATTCGGCGGCCCTCCACGCGCACCAGCATCTCCGGTGAAGATCCGACAATATGCGTCGTTTCCTCCGGCGCGCTCCGTGAACCGGCCTTGCGGCGCCCGAAGCGCAGAAAGTACATGTACGGCGACGGGTTCACGATGCGCAGCGCGCGGTAGACCGAAAACGGATCCACCCCAGGCTGCACCTCGAACCGCTGCGAATACACCACCTGAAATATGTCGCCCGCGGCAATATATTCCTTGGCCCGCCGCACGTCGCGAAGGTAATCCGATCTCTTGGTGCAGGAGGTCAGCTTGAGTTTGCCCGGGTTTTTCTTTGCGCTGAGCTTCGGGAGCGGCTGCGCAAGCCTCTTTTCGAGGCGAGCCAGACGGCGCAGTGCGTCGGCATAGGCGGCCTGCGGCTTGTGACGGCGCAGGTCGGCGGTCACGATCAGCAGGATTTCCTTCTTGACGTGATCGAAAGCGAGCACCTCGTCGAAAAACATCAGGCACGCGTCGGGAAGGCCAAGGTCGTCGACGGTATCGACAGGCAGACGCTCGATCTGTCGGACGACGTCATAGGAAAAGAACCCGACAGCCCCGGCGGTGAAGGGCGGAAGGCCCGCGATGCGTGCCGGCTTGTGTCCCTGCAGTGCGTCGCGCAGCAGCGCGAAAACGTCGCCCGTGACGTGGCGGGTGCGGCCGTGCTCGGTGATCTCGATCTCCGTGCCGTGCGAGACAATCCGGCGGCTGGGACGGATCCCGATGTAGGTGTAGCGGCCGAGGCGCTCGCCGCCCTCGACCGATTCGAGGATGAAGCACTCGGGCTCGGTGGCCGCTCCGGGGTCCCCGCCGCGCTTGCGCGTTGGGGTGAAGGCAACCCGAAGAAAAGCCGAGACCGGCGTTTCCAGGTCCGCCGTAAGCGTGCGGTAAAGCGGCACGAGCGAGTGCGTGCGTGCGAGGCGCAGGAATTCGGCGCGCTCAGGTTGCGATGGCCTCATGGGAGCAGGGTACAGTGTGCGGGGCGAAGGATGCAGCCTCGCCCCCCGCTCAGGACCGTACGCTGAGCACCGGGCAGGGCGCGTGGCGCATGATCTCGTACGCATGCGACCAGAACGGTCCTTCATAGAGCCCGCGATGCGGCTTCAGGCCAAGAATGATAGCGTCTTCGTGGTTGTGGCAGGCGAAGTCCGTCACGCAGGGCATGGGCTTGCCCCGCAGCAGGTGCATTCGGACGACTGCCGGTTCCATGCCCTCCAGCGCGCCGTCGATCCTGGTGCGCAGCTCGTTCATCCGCCGCGGATGTTCGGGATTGCCCGTCGTGCAGACGTGCAGCACGTCCAGTTCGGTGTGCCATTCCCGGACCGCCGTGAGCACCCACGGAACGGCCGCCAGCGACTCAGACGAAAGATCGGTGGCGAACAGCACCTTCTTCAGCTGCAGTTCATGGCCGGCGCCCGGAGCCCGCGGCCCCACCACCAGCACCGGGCAGCGGACATAGTGGAAGATCTGCTGGGCCACCGAGCCCAGCACCAGCCTTGGGATGCCGCTGCGGCCGTGCGTGCCCACCACCAGCATGTCGACGTGGTGGTCCTGGACAAAGCCGCCGATCACGTCGGAAATCTCCCCCTCTTCCACCCCTCGCTGCATGCGGACCCCGTCCAGTTGGTGGCGGCCCGTCAGCCGCGCCTCGTACTGGTCGCTGTCGCGCCCGGCAGCCTCTTCCACGGCGGGCATCATCTCGGGAACAAACGAGAACTTCGATGGGCGCACCAGATGCAGCAGGTGCAGGGTCGCTCCGAAATGCCGCGCGATGGCCAGCGCATGCTCCACCGGGTGCTCGGAGCACTCGCCAAAGTCGGTGGCTACCGCCACATTGTGAATCGCCACGGAGGAAATCTGTTGAACGGGCATCTCAGTCTCCTTTTCCGGGAAGGCGCAGGCGCCTGCAGCAGCACCTGCGCCCGCTGTGTCCGTTGGTCTCCAGCACCAGATGGGCACATCGAGTTCGCGTCTAACCGCGCGGCGTCGTCTTCTGCGGGACGGGGCGATTCTTCGGGGCGCTGGACGCCTTCCGATTCAGATGCTCGTTTGGATGCTCGCGCTTGTGCCGCGCAACCGCTTTGGCGATGTCCGCGGTCGTGAGCCGGCTGTGTTGCTCGTTGTGCAGGACGTCGCCGGTGGCTGGGCTGACGGGAACGGCCGGGGTGACGGTCGTATTGGTCGTGGGAACAGTCATACATCCTCCAGAGTCAGCGGGGATCGCTGCGGAGGCGCTATTCAGATCAGCACTGCCGGGTCACCGGCCTTCGGAAGGTGAGTGGCTCGCCGCGCTACGGCCGGCTAATCGAAAGGTACTCGATTGGCCCATAGCGAGTCCGCGCGATGAGGCGTTGACTGAGACCAGTATAGGTCTGGGTGCAAGGGGAGGGTGTGATGGCGGACACGGGTGTCCTGGTGGCGCCATGCGTTTCAGACAGGGCCGCATCGCCATGCACCCCTTTGCAATCTGCGCTCCGCCGATTGCTGCATTCCGAAGGCCCCGCGTTCCAGCCCTCTTTACGCCCAGAAAGACACGGGCGACACGCCCTGCTCCGCATTGTCAGCCGGAAAGCCGGCTGGAGGTGCTGGATGCCGTTGGCCCTCGCCCGAGCTTGGCTGCTGTTGAGAATCTTTCTCTGTCCACGACTGAACCATCAGGCCCGCCTCCGGACTCAGCTCCTCCTCCAAAGCCAGGCCGCCGTTGATCAGCTTTTTGCGCACATCGGTGCTTCGTTGCGAAGCCGCTGCCTTTTCCGCCGCGGCCGCCGGGTGAAGATTCGCCGGGTTCCACTGCATCGAGCTGCCGTGAACATGCATCTCGCACCTCTTGCCATGAAGAGGGCAAGGAGCGTTCCGCATTTCTGTTAGTTTCATGAGAAAATCCTCATCCGCAGGAGCCCGCTCAGCGTACTCAATGCTCCACGACGCTTAGCGTGATGCTGGACGGATACGCCGACGAATGGTGTACCTGGTTGTGCGCCACAACGCCCTGGGTTTCGTCGAAGTTGTTACCGCCCGTATTCAGGTTGCGGTCAAATCGGGGAAAGTCGCTGCTGCTCACCTCGATGCGTAGCTGATGACCAGGGGGAAAGTAAATGCTGGTCTGGATGGGCTGGAAGGCGACCTTGTACACCTTGCCTGCTTCCATCCATACAGGCGGCTTGTCGTAGCCTTCGCGATAACGCGCCCGCTGGATGTTGTCGTCGATATTGAAGGCGGTGCCGTCGGGGAACACATCCACCAGTTTCACGGTGAAGTCGGTATCCTTGGCGTCGCTCGAGACGTACAGGCTGACGTCGACCGGTCCGCTGACTTCGAGGCCTTGCTGCAGCGGGCCGCTGCTGTAAACCAGAACGTCGTCGCGCGCTTCGATGCTGCGCTGGTCCACCGCGCCCGGTTTCATGTCCGCACCCATGCAGCAGAAGCCGCCGCCGTGCGTGGGCACGGGATTCATCGGGTCATAGGCGAAGCCGTCGGGAGAGTCTTTGGGCGGCGCGGCAGGAGCCAGGGAACCGTTGCCGTACACCGAGTTCGCGTGGCCGCTGCTCGCCAGGTAAAACGTCACCGGGTGCGCGTTGGCGGGCGGCCACACGTCGGACGACTGCCACTTGTTCAGGCCCATCGTGTAGTACTGCACCTTGGGTGTTTTCTTGAGCACCCCGTCGTCCTCGCCTTTCAGGAACCTGTCGAACCACGCCCAGGTGAGCGCGTCGTAATCCAGGCGCGCATCGCCCATGTCGCGCTCGCCGACCATGGTGTGCTCGGTCGCGCGCTTGTAGCTGCAGTGAGGCACGGGCGCGATGACCGCGTACTGCTCGTCGGCGACAGCCGGATCGGCGGTCTGGCGGACGCGGTTGTAGGCGGCAAGGTTGGGACCCACGCTGACGTCGTACCAGGTCATGAGCCACAGGCCGGGAATATCGATGCGCATGTTGTCGTGCCACAGGCCGCCTTTGTACCAGGCCGAATCGTTGGGCGTGCGCTCGATCATGCCCGGCTGGCCCGACGGCGTGGGGTCGGAGTAGATGCCGTGCGGAGCGCCGACGGCGGCGAGGATGTCTTTTTCCGGCAGATGCCAGAGAGCCTTCGACCAGTCGACCGCAGGCGGATGTGCGCTTAGGTCCCACCATTTCGCCGCCGCCACCAGCGCCTGCTGTGAGGTACCGGGGGGGAAGTTCGGTTTGGCGTCATTGGTTTGCAGGCCGGAGCCGTAAACCCAGGTGACGAACAGCATCTGCACCGCCCCGCCGCGGAACCAGTTGCCCTGCTCATAGTAAGGCGCTACCCGGCCCACGCCCGCGCCGAAGCTTTCCGGGATGAACGCCGCCAGCGCCTTGTTGCCGCGCGAGGCCACGTTCAGCTGCCATTCGGCGGTCGACGAGCAGCCGATCAGACCGACTTTGCCGGTAGTCCAGGGCTGGGCGCTCATCCAGTCCAGTTCGTCGTCGGAGTCGGTGAGCGGCGTGCCGAGGATGTCGTAGTCGCCCTCGGAAAAATAGCGGCCGCGCTCGTTCATCTCGATGTAGATGTAACCGCGCTTGACCGCGTCGAGCTGCGCTGACATGTCGCGCGGCGCACCCAGTTCCACGTCCCAGTAATTGAAGTTGTACGGTGTGCGGACGAAGATGATGGGGTACTTTTTCGACTCGTCCTTTGGCCGGTAAATATCGGCCTGCATGCGCTTTCCGTCGCGCATAGGCACCATCACCTTGCGCTCGATAGTGGCAACCGACTCCAGCTCCCTTTCGATCGCGTTGCGGCGAGCGATGAGAGCTGCATCCGGGGCAGGAGCCTGCGCCAGCGCAGAGCAAGCCGGAAACATCGCACTGCTACAGCAAAGCGCTACAACCGCAGTCCACTTCATGGCTCGTTTCATGGGGCCTCGCAGGCAGCATTGGGTAAA